>DAIMZF010000272.1:0-1507 GCA_036734085.1 Aggregatilineales bacterium | reverse complement strand
TCAGGCCGACGGGGACATCTTCGCGCCCGGTGACTTCCACGACGACAGCGCGAAGGCGGTCTACGATGCCTGTCCATTCTTCCGCATTGGCGCGGAGTTCTTCCACCGTTGTGACGGGATTCGCCATGCTACGGGGAAAGGGATAACGATGTACGGCAACAATATCGACAATATCGCCATTGGCTTCTAAAAAGCCGCGCAACCAATCCACACCGTCCGGGTCTACGGGGTCAACGGCTGGCGTGCCGTTCCACTGGGAAAGCTCCGGGCCGATGATGAAAATGTCGGGGTCAACCTCGCGCATGGCTTGTGCGATTGCGCGCCATTGGACGGAATGCTCCGCGACGGTGTAATCATGGAAGAGATTCGGCTCGTTGCCGATGTACCAATAGCGGATGTTGTAGTCTTTTTCTATGTTGGCGTAGCGCACAAGGTCGGCGGCGGCCTCCGGCGTGCCGTTTTCCAGCCGGACGTGGATGCTAGGGGTTGCGCCTATCATGCGTACTGTTTCCATATAGTTATCAATATGGAAGGGCTGGATGTCGTTTAAATCTCCCCAACGGCCACCGGGAAAGCGTAAAAATGTGATGCCGCTCTGTTCGGCTTCCGCGTAGAGTTCAAAGGGGACGAAACTCAGCGGGCCGTAATTCGCGCCGAAAGCAAACGGGCTGACCTGCGCGACGACTTCATCCGGGAATACACGGATAGAGTCATCATCCTGAGCGATTGCTGACAAGACAAAGAGCAGACACCCGGCCAGAAAAGTTATGATTACGCTGGCTATGATTTTTTGTTTATGCTTGTAGGCTTTCATACTGGGCTAAATACTCCTTATATAATCGCTGGGCATGGTCGGCTGGGGCCTGATAGAACTCGTCGGGCGTGATGCCCAAGTTGACCGTGCGTTGAGCCGGCTTAACGGTGGGGTTGGAATCCGCAAAACGTTTGATGACCTGTGCATGAGGCTTGAGCGAACCATCTGGACGCACTAGCCCAAAATGGCGCTCGTGCTTAGCGCCGTTAGGGTCACAAGGGGGACGATCCCACAAGTCTTCGGCGTAATCCGCAAAGCACCACAGCATCGCTCCGGTAGAGCCGACCTGTACCAACTTGGGCAGAACAGCTTCTATGTGGTCGGCCAGGGCTTGCTCTGACGCCATGAACTGATAACGAAGGTCACCATTGTAGGATGTCCATTCCCATACTTCCGAGTCGCGGCCTTGCGGCGCGGTACACCCGCCCCACTCCTCTGCTAAGCAAGGCTTACCGGACAAAGCCGAAACCAAAGCACACAGATAGGGCATGAAGTCGGTATCGAGATTGTGCTGTGCCCAGGGGATGTACATAGGATAACCGTGCATAACGGCAACATCTGTTTCCGCAAAGACTTTATCCACATTGAGGCCGTTATCACTGAGCAGACTGGCGACGTGCAGGCCGCAGGTCACATCATGAACGGGGTCAATCTCGCGGATGAGGTCGCGCATCTGGCGCACCCAATCGCGCC
>DAIMZF010000271.1:0-1767 GCA_036734085.1 Aggregatilineales bacterium | reverse complement strand
GGGCAATTTTGCATCGTGCATTAAACTATGTTATAAATCCGTGCCGAAGCATGAACTAAATTAGATCACAGATTTAGGGAGTAAACTAAATGAAAATTCGTGTATTAATGTTGACCTTCATCATGGTCATGGCGCTCTTAGGCCAAATTATCGTAGCCTCCGCCCAAGATGACGCACCCGTTATCGACCCACTCGACCCCGTAGAGACAATCCGCATTGCCTACGTACCGATTTTGAAATTTGCACCGCTTTATGTCGCGGCAGAACGTGGATTGTTCGAGAAATATGGCCTCAACGCTCAAATTGATAGTGTCGCGTCTGGTACGGAGGCTATCGCATTTTTGGCAGAAGGACAGATTGATGTCGGTGGCATCGCCATTGTGACTTCACTGTGGAACGGTTGGAATCAAGGACTGGACATCCGCATTATTGCGCCCGGTGGCCTGGAACCACTCGTAGACAGCCCAACGCAGTTGGTTGTCCGCACTGAATTGATTGAAGACGGCACAATTACAGAACTCGAAGACTTGCGCGGGCGTGTCATTGGCGTGGCTGGTGGGCCGGGTAGCGGTGGTGAGTATCTGCTGGCGAAGGCGTTAGAACCGGCTGGCTTGACGATTTTTGATGTGGAGATGGTGAATATCAGTAATGCGGATATGCCGCTTGCGATGGCAAGTGGGGCATTGGATGCCGCGCTCACAGGCGCTCCCTTCGCTGACCAGATTATCGAGACTGGTGATGGCACTTCATTCGCCACAGACTTTACGCCCGGCCTGATGACCGTTGCATTTGTTGGCTCGGAACGCTTCATCACGGAGCGCCCGGAAGTTGCATTGCGCTTTGTGCTAGCCTTAGCGGAAGCCTCACGCTTGATGCAAGGTGATGACTACTACGATGAAGAAAACGTCGATGCCTACATCATCTATACCAACAGCACGGAAGAAGCGATTTTGAGTGCTGTTCCCTTCGTCTATGACCCCAACATGGTTATTCCGTTGGATGGCCTGCGCGATGTGGAAAGTGTCCACCGTTCCAACGGACGCACAGAATATGAAGAACCCCTCGACCTTGATACAGTCGTGGATTTAACCTTTACTACTGCTGTATTGGAACTCATCGGCGAAGTAGAAACGGACATCTACGCCAGCGAAGACGACGATGATGAAGAAGCAGACGAGGAAGACGAAAGCTAAGTTCTGCTCTGTTACTTGATGATGCTCACCCTCTGCGCGGTTATCGTGCAGAGGGTTATTTGAAATGTATGGAAAATGGCCGTAAAAATTATTGCGCGGGACGTTGTAAAAGTTTATCCCTCCGCTAATGGAGACATTACCGCGATAGACAATTTTAGTTTAGAGGTTGAAGACGGTGAATTCGTCTGTGTTGTTGGCCCATCAGGCTGTGGAAAATCCACCTTTTTGCGGATTTTAGCGGGTCTTATCCCCATCTCATCCGGTCATGTGCAGATTATGCCCGGCGCTGAACCCGGAAAGCCACTTAATAGCATGGTTTTTCAGGAATATGCCATCTATCCCTGGAAGAAAGTCATTGATAACGTCGCTTTTGGCTTACAGATGCGCGGCATCTCTAAGCGCCAACGTTACGAGATCGCAATGGAATGGATAGGCCGTGTGGGGTTACATAAGTTTGCGAATCATTACCCGGCACAGCTTTCCGGTGGTATGAAGCAACGGGTGAGCATCGCACGGGCGTTAGCCAATGACCCCGAAGTGCTTTTGATGGATGAACCATTGGGTGCATTGGATG
>DAIMZF010000270.1:0-1862 GCA_036734085.1 Aggregatilineales bacterium | reverse complement strand
ATGGGGTTAATCAGGCTGATTTGCACGTTAGCATCCATCAGCACAGGCATAATCGGCTTACCAAGCGCGTGCGCGTAGGTGTATTCCAGTTCACACGGCTTGGATTTAAGCGCGTCGCCCGTCAGGGTGAAGACGAACACATCACAACCGCGTACTTGCTCCAGAATAGCATCCCACCATTTTTGGCCGCCGGTTAATTCTTTGTCGAACCATACCTGATAGCCCAAAAGCTGAAGGTCATCGGCCAGTGCATCTACTTGTGAGCGCGTTTTACTGCTATAACTGATGAATACTTTTTTCATGGGTCAAGTGCCTTGTTGACGATAAATTCACTCATAGTATAATCTCAACTGATTGATTTTGTGTAACTGTATGGTGATTAGATGCGCTGGATACTCACATTTTTAGGTTTAACGATTCTTATGGGTGCATGGGGGGCACAGGCTACATCCTCTACCCCCGCCACCGCCGCCGAATATTCGCAGGAACAAATCTGTGCAGAGGGTGTAGTAAACTTCTACACCGCCGCCAGTGAAGTTTGCTTAGGCGCGCCGGATGGCTACGCCTGCAATGGCGGGGATAGGCCGGATACACTCCCTGCCGGGCCGGTGGCGAACTCGCTCGCGCCGTTAGGGTCAATTATCCCGGTGAACCAGATAGATAGCTTACGCACGCCCCCCTTTGGCGACGATGGCACAAGTGGTGGCCTGCTGTGGATGCGTGTGCCGGAAGTCAACATCAACCTTTTGCTCTTGGGCGATGTCGCTATATCGAACCGGATTGAGCCGGACACTGGCTTCCCTAAGTGGACGGCCTTCACCGTGCAGACCGCGCCGGAGCTTTCCGGCTGTGCCGACCACCCCATGAACATGCTCATTGTGCAGAGTGTAGACCGCATTGTGCCGAGTCGTGTGGTTGTCAACGGGGCGTCGGTGGATTTAAGCGGCACGATGATGGTCTTTACGCAGGAGAACCAGACGGTGTTTGTTGTGCTGGAGGGGTTAATCCGTGTGTTGGCCTTGCGCGAAGCCCAGACGCTGGTCGCCGGGCAGGAAACACGGGTGAATTACATCAATAATGATTGGACAGCCCCCACCACGGGGCCGACCATCGTCCTGCCATATACACCGGGCGTCACGCTCAACATCCCAATTGCGCTATTCGACCGGCCCGCCGTTCTGCCGCAACCGGGCTTTGTGGTGACAGACGGCGCAGTGAACCTGCGTACCGGGCCGGGCACAAATTTTGCGCTGATTTACCAAGTCCCCGCCGGGCAAAGCATGACCGTTCTAGGCCGTAACCCGACCGGCGACTGGTATCATCTGCGGCTGGCGAACGGCCAAACCGGGTGGATGCTGGCCGAACTGCTACGGCGGAATCATGGTTCGATTGATATTGTGTACGAGAGTACCCCCCTGCCGCCGCAACGTTACGGCTCTGCGGGGCGACTGGCAACCGTGAGCAGTCAATCTAACTTACGCAGTGCGCCGCATGTCGGCTTCCCTGTTTTGTACAATGTCGATGGTGGGGCAACATTAGAACTCATCGCTCGTAGCCCGTATAGCCCCTGGGTGAAGGTGGACTCCGCAGGCGCTATCGGCTGGATTCCGTTGCTTAATGTAGATACACGCGCCGTCATCGAGTCCCTGCCGATTGACTTCAGCGTGCCGCCGCCGCCCGTGCCGCCGGAGCCAACCGCGATACCCGGCCTGACGGGATTCGCCTTCCCCGACCCGTCCTGCTTCCCGGATTGTTAAGTCGCGCCCAGTGTCGCTGTTAGCCCGTCGCGTGTGTTGAGGTAGGCGGGCAACAGCGCATTATCCAGCAGGCGGGTTGTGCTAAAGCGCACGGTGAGCGAAGCC
>DAIMZF010000269.1:0-2104 GCA_036734085.1 Aggregatilineales bacterium | reverse complement strand
TCGGGCCGCTGATGTGCCCGCCCGTGATGATGCGCGTGGCGGTATCGTGGCGGCGTATGGCCTGCATAGTCTCCGCCAGCAGTTGCCCGTACTCACCTGGCGGCATAGGCACGGCGGAACGGGCATTCTGGGGTGGTGTGTCCTGCTCATTCCAGATTTGATAAGCGTAAACCAGGTTACGCCCGGCGAACTGCGCCGCGATTTTGCCCACCATATCCGCGTATTTGGTGCGATGGTCGCGCCATTTGCCCGCGTCCATCTGCGGCCACACGTAGCCTTGCCCCTCACCGAAGGTCTGATGCGTCAACACCAGAATCACTTTTAACCCGGCGGCGGCGTAACGCTCCAGAATGGGACGATAACGGTTAAACGTCGCGTTGATGTCCGTGTTCCCGTAGCGGCGGCTATCGCCTTCCGGGAAGGCCGGGTTTAGGGAGACATGATACAACAACCGCACCCAGCCCAGCCGATTCAACGGGGCGGCGTCCGGCGTGCCCAATGGATGATTCGCGTCCAGATTCATGCCGATGATGGCGGTGTCTTCGATGGCTTGCGGCGGGTCATTCACGCTGATGGCTTCCAGATAGGCCGCGCCGGAATACGCCGCCGGGAAGCCCGCATAACGCACCCGCACCCACCGCCCCGCCACACCCGCACGGGTCAGGGCTTCGCCGTGTGTGCCCGTCACTTCCAGCAAATCCGCCGGAGTGACAAAGCCTAACGTGGGGCCGAAGACACCGGGCGCACCGCGTATCCGCAAGTTCGCCACCGTCGCGCGCACGCGCAAGCCTTCCAGAAAAACAACGTCTGCCGGGTCAATGACGTTGGGCAGTTTAAATCCATCCAGTCCGTTAGACAGCCGTTGCACGACAAGTTTAATCTGCATCCCTGCCGCCTTGCCGATGACCTGTCCGGCCTGTAATGCGTTGCCCACGTTCACGCGAATGTCGCGCAGGCCGCCGTAGGTCACGATATGCGCCTGGTTATCCACGACGGAAGTCACCTGCACATAAGCGCCGTAGTTCAGCGCGTCGTTGCTCGTCACCACTCTGGAAACCACCCCCACCGCGCCCGCGCTCACATCCCCGCCGACGCTGGCGCTGATGTCGATTCCTTCGTGGCGCTCGGCTGGCTCTGCGGAAAAAGCGCGTAAAATCCGCGCCGGGCGGGTGGCTGTCGGCCATGCCAGCAGAAAGCGGTCATAGAGGTGGGGGGGATTGTTGCGCTTTTCGCCGTAGCGGTCTTTATCCGTGATGCGATGCCGCAATTCCGCGATGAGCGCGGCGGGCGTGCTGACGGGTATCACGTCCACCCGTCCCACCATCGGGAAGGCGCGGCGGATGTGATACACCGGGTCATCTTTCATCCACACGTTAGGCGCTAAAACGGTGGTCACATGGCGGAAGCGGTTCAGATGTGGGCCGTCCACATCCCGCACGATGGCGACTTCCTCAAAGGCTTGACGATAAGGGCGCACGGCCTCTACCCATGCGTTAAAGTCCGTATCTGGCAGGACAAATGCGTGTGAGATTGCCATATGCGCTCCTTGTTACCTTAAAATTTTTCTAATGGTCAAAAGTCCCGACGATAAAATAGTCCGCACCGTCCGCCGTCGGGATGTCGCGGATGGTTGCATCCGGCGCGAAGGTATACGTCTTTACCGCGAAGGTATATGCACCCGGCGGCAAAACGGGCACGCCATCCACAAGGGTTAAGTTGTGCGGGTCATATACCACCTCATCCACGCCAAAGCCGGATGTAGGCCGCGTATTGTTGAAGGGTTGCGCGTCGCTCTGCGCGACCAGCCGCCCGGTTGCATCCAGCACAATCGCGCTGATGATGATGTCATCACGCAGGGGGGCGTCCGTCCGCCACCATAAATCCAGCCGGAGTGAATCGGGATAGGCGACAGCGTGCCGCAAAACCAGCCCGGACTCATACGCGGTCAGGTCGCCGTCCGGCAGATTATCGAAGCGGTATAAATCCAGCCAGCTTCCCTGCCAATCATATCGCCGGCGCATGGTCTGTGTGTGGTCGGTGCTGGCTAAAGCGTCGAAGCCGCTACGGTCGCTCGACCAGTGCATAAACCATACCACAGGATGCG
>DAIMZF010000268.1:0-2108 GCA_036734085.1 Aggregatilineales bacterium | reverse complement strand
TCAACGGGACATGGCAGGTTGCATGGTCAACACAGGACATCTTTGAAGGACTGACCAACGGCGGAGAAATCCGCGTGACAGCGCAACAATCGCGCCGAGCAACCATTTATGACCGCAACGGGCAGGTGCTGGCGCAGGACGGCGGGCGCACAGTCGGGATGCGGACAGCGCGCCAGAACATGAACTCCGAACGACAATGCGCGATTACACTTGCTGGCATCATCCTGGAACCTATCGCCAACATCGAGGCACGTTGGGCGAACTTAAACCAGGACACACTCTTCTTTTTAGCGGAGATGACCGAAGCACAATTTGAACAAGGCCGTAGCGCCTTACAATCGAACTGTGGCGTGACCGAAGGATTCACCAGCCAACCTCACCGCATCTATTATGGAGGTGGCGCTGTCGTGCATGTGACGGGTTACGTTAGCCAGGTGCAAAGCGCGGCGGAAGAAGCCCGCTTTGGCGCGGGGCAACTTGTGGGGCGCGAAGGCGTGGAAGGCTTTTATAATGATGTTTTAGCGGGTCAACCTGACCGCGTAGTACGCATTACTGGCCCCAACGGAACGACCATGCGCGAATTAGCGAGTTCCGCAGGGTCACCCCCTGCACCCATCCAACTGACAATTGACCGTGATTTACAGATGATTGTGGCACGCGCCATGAATGACGCCTTTAATTATGCCAGCCCCAGTTGGGGCGGGCCGGGCATCTCTCCCGGTGGTGCGGCGGTCGTGCTGGATGTGAATAACGGGGATATTCTGGCACTGTTCAGTTATCCTACGTTTAACCCCAGCCTCTACAATACAACCGCCGGGCTGAGTGTTGCCTTTGGCACGGATGGACTCGAGTCTCGGACGGCGGCCTTTAATCGGTTCTTCAACGATCCGCGCCGCCCGGCGGTGAATCGTGCTACGGCGGAGCAATACGCGACGGGTTCCACATTTAAGCTCATCACCGCCGCCGCCGCCTTAAATGAAGGCATATGGGGGACGGACGACCCCTTTGATTGCCAATTTTCATGGGACGGCGCGCCATTGGGCGATACGTTCTCTCCGCGCCGGGATTGGCGGGCAGTCACACCGGGATTTTCCCCATTAGGCCAGGCGACCCCCGCCGAAGCGATTATGGCCTCCTGTAACCCGTTCTTCTATGAGATGGGCGCTTTGCTCTATCGGCAAGTCGGGGCGGGCGCAATCACGGATTACAGCCGCCGTATGGGGATGTTGCAGAGCTATCTTGGTGGCGTTCTGCGAGAAGCACAAGGCGTCGTGCCCAATGCTAATTCCGTGACGGATGCGGTGAATATCGCCATCGGCCAGGGGGATGTGGCTCTGCCGCCATTGCAGATGGCGGTCATGACCGCCGGGTTAGCGAATGATGGTACGATTTATCGCCCCCGTTTAATCCAGCAAGTGGGCGGTTTAGACGGTACACCTGTTGAGGAACAATCCGCGCCGGAAATTCTGGGAGAGATGGACTTTAACGCGGGCGTGATTGATGCCATCCAGGAGGGGATGTGTGGTGTAACGACAGTTCGTGGCGTGGGCACGGCCTACGGACGCTTTGTAGCCGCCGCCAATGATGACTTCAGCTTTGTGGATGTCAGCGCGCCTTATACTTCCTGCGGCAAGACGGGAACAGCGTCTACCAATCAAAACCCGTATGCGTGGTACGTGGCTTATGCCCCTGCGGACAATCCGCAAATTGCTATTGTGGTGATGGTGGAACAATCGCTGGAAGGCTCGCAGGTTTCCGCGCCGATTGTGCGCCGTATCCTGGATGGTTACTTTAATGCGCCTGTCGCCTCGTTCCCGGAATGGTGGGCGGAGCCATTTGTCCCGCTGAGTTCCGAAGTGCCGGGAGGATGATACGATGAGACCGATTGTGCGCTGTGCTTCCTGTGAGGGCTACGGCTGGTTTGAGGACGACATCACATTTGAGACTGTAGATTGTGACTGGTGCGATGGCACAGGGTACATCTACCGCGATGCCGACGGCATCGACCGTAAAATCCCGCCGGAAGATTATGGGCGGGTAAGCGCACAACTGGAGCAATTAGAGGCACAACGCCTGCAAGAGATGGGGTATACCGGGACGGCCAAGCA
>DAIMZF010000267.1:0-2110 GCA_036734085.1 Aggregatilineales bacterium | reverse complement strand
TCTCTTCGGACGCCCAGCCTTCCGGCACGACAACTTGCAATCCACCGAAGCCCACCAACTGACTATCGCTGGATGCTGTCTCATCTTCTGCCGAGTCTGCATCCGCTACATCGTAGACGGGCACGCCTTCATAACGCAGGCTGGCGATCACTTCGTTTATCTCGTCGATATAATCCGTGAATTCATCCCCTTGCCCATGTTGGATCGCCCATCCCGCGTAGCCGTCCGGGTAGGCAGTCACGATTAACGTTGCGTTGTCGGGCATATCCTCGCCGGGTTCGATAACCTGAAGCGCGGCGGGGATGCCTAGCACTTCATAGTCTTCTACCACGCCACCAAAGCCGATAAGTTCCGTAAACGTTGCCGTAAATTCTGACAGGCTGAGGTCTGTTGCAATGCCAACTGCCGCTAAAAGCTCATTAGGCAGGGGCAGAAGGTTGATAGCAACGCTCCCCGCTTCCGGCGCGCCTGAGCCATCGGTATCGCGCATAAATTCCAGCGCGGCTTGTGTGCTTGCCACAAAAGTAGAGTCGGCGACTTCTTCAAACACCCAGCCTTCCGGCACGGTGATGGTCAGGTTTGAGGCAATGCCCACAAAGCCTTCGTCATCAAGGGCTGGAGTTTCATCAATGACGGTTGAAGCTGATGAGCCTGTGCCAATGCCGACAAGCTCTACCGCGTCAATCTCGTTCCAACTGTTAGTAATGCTCTGGTCTAGGTTGATGGCGACCGTATCGACGGTAAAATCAACACTGTCCACATCCACCGTGAACACGCCCGGACACGGCGTATTATCTAACGGGTCGGCGCTATCCGGCAGAATGGCAGATTCCCCTGTGCTGGAATTGCTGACTTCCACGCTGACAATCGCACCGGGATTATATGTCTGATAGATGTTAATTTGAGTCGGCACGACAGCTTGTGCGTAAGACAGCACCAGTGTGTCCTCGCCAGTGGAACTGGCAGAGGCCCATGCAGTGGCAATGTCCCCGCATTGGAAGGTATCCGGCTCTCCGGTTGCTTGCAGGAAGCTCCAGCTATCGCTACCGTATTGGCTCGTTCCGTCCGCATCCACCGCCCACTGACGCAGTTCTTCGCCGTCATCGGTAGATTGCGCCATGACGGGCATAACCGCCAATGTCAAACAGAGTAACAAGCCCATTAAAAGGCGTTTCATAGTGTTTTCCTTTTCTTGAGAATAATGAATCTTCGTAATGTTATTCATCAGAGGCGCAGGGCAAATCCACATCACCCACCTCATCAGACTAAGGCTTTCTCACTATAGTACAAACGCCCAAATTGCGCGAATGAGTGGTTTTATGGCAAATCCCCCGTAAGAGTGAACACGATCCTGCGTGAACATGCTATAGTTGTTTGACCATTCAGATTATTTTAAAACCTGCGGGAGGGCATCCACGTAATACTTTTGAATATCATTCTTAAGGGAGGAAATTTCTATGCGACGTTTATTACTGTCACTTGTGCTTGTCCTGATGGCTGTTTCGGCTGTTGGCGCACAGGATGAAGACGGGTTGTATACCAGCCCGGACGGTTTATTCAGCGTGCCTGTGCCTACGAATTGGACGGTGGCCGAAACGGACGGTTACGCGATATTAACCGACCCGGACGACCTCATCCGGGTGTATGCGCTCACAGTGGAAACCGACGATTTAACACAGGCGGTTGATGAGAGCATCCGCGCTATTTTGCCAGACTTTGAACTTGAACTGGACGGCGCAGACATCACAGAACTGCCACCCGAACCCGGTGTGGAGCAGATGGTGATTATCACATATGCGTTTAACCCCAGCACAGATACAACCATTTATCAGGGGTTGGCGCAGTTGGTGGATGGCCGCGCTTACCTGATGATATTTGAGGCGGATTTGGGCGCGGCAGGCCGTCGTCAGTCACAGATCAACGTGATTGCGTCCGGCTTCACCATCAACGCGCTAGACCAAACCGACCTGAGCGCGGTTGCCCCCCTGCCCATAGATGCGGACATCATCGCGGAACTGGAAGACTTTATCACCTATGCAATGGAAGTTGGGGAAGTTCCCGGCGCGGCGGTGGCTATCGTGCAGAATGGTGAAGTGGTGTATATGAATGG
>DAIMZF010000266.1:0-2117 GCA_036734085.1 Aggregatilineales bacterium | reverse complement strand
CAGGTTCATCTGGGCGGGTATTCTATGGGGGGGCGGCTGGCGTTGTATATGGCAGTGCATCACCCGCAACGCATCCTCTCACTTATGCTGGAAGGCGCGTCTCCCGGATTAAAAACGGAGGCTGAACGCGCCGAGCGTTATCAGGCAGATAGCAACCTGGCAGACCGCATCGAGCGTAACGGCATAGAAGCATTTGTCGATTATTGGGAAGCCCTGCCATTATGGGATACCCAAAGCCCAAAGTTAAAGCAATATCTTCGGCAGGAGCGATTAGCGCAGAATCCGCTAGGTTTAGCAAATAGCTTACGGGGAATGGGCACAGGTGTTCAGTTATCTTTATGGGATGACCTCCAGTATGTTACTGTGCCCGTCCAGTTGTTCGTAGGCCAAAATGATACTAAGTTTACGCTCATCGGCTATAAGATGACGCATGTTTTCCCCCGTGTGCGAATGACCAGCGTCTTTGACGCGGGACATGCCGTTCACCTGGAAAAACCCGACACGTTTACGATGTTTTATCACGAGTTTTTGAACAATCTTGATTTAATATGAGACAATCCCTGAAGCCCATAACTATAAAATCTGTCACCTTACATCCGGTGGCATTGCCGTTAAAGTCACCTTTCCGCACCAGTTACGGTCAACAGACGCACCGTATAGCAATTATCGTGCAACTACAAACATCTGACGATATTATAGGTTGGGGCGAAGCCTCATTAGATGTATTCCCTGGTTATGTTGAAGAAACAATGACCACTGGCGCACACATCCTGCGCGATTTTCTTCTGCCGATGCTACAGAGCAAAACATTAGCAGAACCAACTCAATTCCCGGTGATGGTAGCGGCGGTGCGCGGCAACCCCTTTGCCAAAGCAGGCTTAGAGGCGGCAGTATGGGACGCCTTCGCCAAAACGAACAACATACGCCTCGTTGATTTATTAGCCTGTTACATCCCCGACCACCTTACGCCGCGCACCGCGATTCCTGTAGGCGTAGCGGTCAGCATTCAGCCGACACTCGGAGATACATTAGAACTCATTCAAACGCATGTAGCACAAGGCTATGCCCGCATCAAGCTAAAGATAAAGCCCGGCCAGGATGTTGAGCTTATCCGCGCTGTGCGCGAGCAATTGCCGGATGTACCGCTTATGGTGGACGCTAACAGCGCTTATACCTTAGCGGATGCTGACCATCTCGCGCAGTTGGACGCCTTTAACCTGATGATGATTGAGCAACCCCTCGCCTACAATGACCTATACGAGCATAGTCTGCTAGCAAAACGCATCAAAACACCTATCTGTCTTGACGAAAGCATTAGCTCTCTGCACGATTGGCGGTTGGCCATTCATATCGGCGCAGGGCACATCCTGAACCTGAAAGCCGGGCGTGTGGGTGGCTTAACAGAGGCAATCAACCTTTATAACTTTGCAAGCCAACATCATACGCCGTTGTGGATAGGCGGTATGTTAGAGACTGGCATCGGGAGGGCGGCGGCCTTAGCTCTAGCATCATTACCGGGAGTCAATTTACCGGGTGACATCAGCGCATCTGACCGTTATTTCGAGCAAGACATCGTTTCACCCCCTTTTGTACTGGATTCCGCCTGTATGCTATCTGTGCCCAATGCCCCGGGCATCGGCGTGCAGGTTGATTTAGCGGCGATTGTGGCTTATCGCCTATAAAATCCAAACATCATAAATATCTAGCGGCGAAAGTTGCTCCCGCACGTTTGTCACAAACGCTCCGTGCCTTGCCCCCTGTTATACTGCCATACGGTACAATTACAGACTTTAACCCACAAAAACGGAGAGGTTCATCATGCAGGAAAGAATCGGATTTATCGGTTTGGGGATTATGGGCGGCGGTATGGCGCGGAATTTGCTTAAAGCCGGGTTTGAGGTGCGGGTATGGAATCGCTCCGCAGAGCGTATGACCGCACTCACCCAAGCAGGAGCAACAGCCGCAGACTCTCCTGCCGATGTCGCCGCCCATAGCGACATTATCATCATCTGTGTCAGTGACACGCCCGATGTACAGGCTGTGATTTTAGGTGAAGAAGGCGTGATTCATGGGGTGCAATCCGGCGCATTAGTCATTGATTGTAGCACCATCAGCCC
>DAIMZF010000265.1:0-2176 GCA_036734085.1 Aggregatilineales bacterium | reverse complement strand
GCACAGGCATCCTGTATGTGACCGAAGGCAACGACGGCGGCACACGGATTGTCCGCATCCGTGCGGATGGCAACGGGCAACCGCGCACACTGTATAGCTCTGTGGGCTTTGTGTGGGGGATGCACTACAGCCCGGACGGGCGCTTTATCACCTTCCACGAAGAAACCGGTGCGACGCCAGTGATTATGCTGATGCGTGCCGACGGCAACGAAGCCCGCACGCTCACCGGGATGAGTGGCTATTCCCCGATATGGCTTCCGTGATGTCTCGCACGGCGACATTAGCGGAAATCGTCGCGGATGTCCTGCGGCGTGGCCTGCGCGATGGTGTGCATCTGTGCGGCGAAAAACTCATCGAAAGCCAGATTGCCAAAGAGATGAACGTTAGCCAGAACACCGCCCGCGATGCCCTCCGCATCCTGGAGGGCGAAGGCTGGCTGATGCGCCGCCCGCGCTATGGGCTGACGGTGTGTGCGTTTGACAGTGACGCCGCACTGGAGCTTTATGCCATCCGCACCACGCTGGAAGACCTGACGCTAAGCTGGGCGCACCCCCGCATGAGCGAACGCGATAAAGCAGACCTGGCCGCCATCATTGCGGAGGGGCGCATACAGGCCGGGATGCTGAACGCACGCGGCGTCAGGGAAGCATCCGGCGCGTTCCACGAGCGCATCTTAGCATTGGCGCACGGTGCATTACTCACGGCCACGCTCCAACCCGTTTTGAACCGCGCCCGCTTGCTGGTAAACTTCCGGGCGCACCATGAGCCAGACGACGACCCGGCAGAGCAATTGACGCATTATGGCGAACTGGTGACACACATCCGGCGGGATAATCTGCTGGCGGCGCAGGCCGTCCTTAAGGCGATTATCCAGGTAGAAGCGCGGACGGTGGTCAAGACTTTGGATTTGGTGGCAAACTGAGCCACACGTACACACACATACCACGAAAGTAGAAGACATGATGACCGAAGACACCCTCTTACACTGGCGGGAAGAATTCCCCATCCTGGCGACCTGTACGTATCTCATCAGCAATAGTCTGGGGGCGATGCCGCGCAAGGTCTACGACACCTTACAGCAATACGCGGATACATGGGCGACATTAGGCGTCGGCGCGTGGGGTAAACCTTATGCGGATAACCCCACATGGTGGGAGCTAAACGGCGCGGTCGGCGACAAAATCGCCCCGTTAATGGGTGCGCCTGCCGGGACGGTACTTGTGCATCAGAACGCCAGCATCGCCAACAGCATCTTATTTTCCGCGCTGGATTTTAGCGATACAACCCGGAACAAAGTCGTCATCTGCGATATGGATTTCCCTTCGGATGTCTACGTTCTGCGTGGATGGCTACCGCCCCATATGGAGATTCACACCGTCCGCACGCCGGACGGTATCACCATCGACACCGATGAATTACTCGACGCCATCGACGAGCGCACCCGCCTGGTAAGTTTGTCGCATGTGCTGTTTAAGAGCGCCTATATCATGCCAGCACAGGCCATCGTGGAAAAAGCGCATCAAGTTGGCGCTCAGGTGGTTTTTAACGGCTATCACAGCATCGGCGTCATCCCGGTGGATGTGACCGCGCTCAATGTGGATTTTTACATCGGCGGTACGCTCAAATGGATGTGCGGCGGGCCGGGCGGGGTGTTCATGTATGCCCGACCAGATTTAATGCCCACCCTGCGCCCCAAAGTGACCGGGTGGTTCGCACATCAAACCCCGTTCGCCTTCGACTTCGAGTCCTTCACCCTGCGCGATGACGCTTATCGTCTTGCCAATGGCACACCGGGCATCGCATCGCTGTATGCTATTCAGCCCGGCGTGGATGTGATGAATCAGGTGGGGGTGGCCGCCATCCGGCAAAAATCCATGCGGCAGACCGCGCTCCTCATCGAACGGGCGGACGCACTCGGCTACACGGTGGTTTCTCCGCGCCAACCGGAGCAACGCGGCGGCACAGTGACGGTCAACCCACCGCACGCCTACGAAGTCTCACGCGAACTCATCGCACGGAACATAATCATCGACTATCGGCAAGGGGCGGGCATCCGCATTGCGCCTCATTTTTACAACAGTGATGACGAAATTCACGCGACGATGGACACCATCACGGCTATTCTGGCTGATGGTAGCTGGCAGACGCACACACAAGGCCGCGACTTTGTGACGTA
>DAIMZF010000264.1:0-2199 GCA_036734085.1 Aggregatilineales bacterium | reverse complement strand
GGCTTCCGTTGCGCCCGCGCTTTTGAATAACCCGCCTTATTCACACAAGGCCGGGTTGTGTAGCGGCAGGCAATAACCTATTCAGGCAGAATAGCAATCAGGAACATACGCGGGCCACTGGCGCGGTCAATCAACGGGCTACCTGTTCGCGGCTCAATGGAAAACGTAATGCGTTCGTAGTCGTACAACGACCTTTTCAGCGTATCTAACGGTAGCGCGATATAGTTTGTCTCAAAATCTGTAAACCGGAAAAGCCCCCCACTTACCGAGCCATCCGCATCGGCCAGCCATAGCTGGAAGCTCTGCTGGGCGTCAATCTGCGGCAGGCGCTCCACGCGGATAACGGCACGGTTGCCATCCGACGAAGCGATTAAATCCCCGCGCACATTGTCATCCACGCCCGGCGCAATTTCAAAGCGTTGGGCATCCTCAAGCGCGGCAATCTGCCTGTACAAATCTTGCGGACTAGTCGAGTCGGTCTGCATCAACAGCAGGGCGACCGCAAGCCCCACCAGCACCAACACACACGCGGCAACGGGCAAAAGCCACTTCTGCGGGCGGCTGGGCCGTGCCGCTATCGTCACTGTGGATGGCTGGTTCGGTTCTTCGCGGATGCGATCCAGCAAGCTGGCGCGTAGCGCGGGTGAGGGCGTGCGTGCCACAGCCACAAGGGGGATAGCGTCTGCAATTTGTTGGAAGTCAGACCACGCTTTTTGTGCTTCGGCATCCTGCGCGATGAAGTCCGCGATTATCGCGGTTTCATCCTCTGCTAAAGCGCCTAATACATAGGCCGGTATCTGTTCCAATAATTCTTCACGGCTCATCGTGCTCATGGCGATTCTTTGCGGCTCTCAGTAGCGATCCAGATTGAGCGCAGTTGCTCCATCCCTTGCCGGATATGACTCTTGATGGTTCCTAATGGCTTGCTCAGATGTTGGGCGACTTCTGCATGGGTCATGCCCTTGAAGTAACTCAGTTGGATGGCTTGCCGATACTCCATCGGTAATTCTTGTAAGGCGGATACTAAAGTGCGGTGTAAATCCGTCACATCATCATATATCAATTTATCTTCTAAAAGATGCGCGTGTTCGTCCAGTGAGGTTGCGTTATTCACCTGGCTCACGCGGCGCGTTTTCCGCAGATGGTCGATGGCTAATCGGCGCGTCATCGTCAGGAGCCAGGCTAAAAACTGCCCTTTGGCGGGGTCAAACAGGCTGGATTTATGCCAGATACGCAGGAAGATGTCCTGCGTCACTTCTTCCGCATCCTGCTGATTTTCCAGCACTTGGTAAGCGACGGAATAAACAACGCCGGAATAAATATCATACAGCCCGACAAGCGAATTTTCATCACCATTTTGGATGTTGCGAAGGAGCGCTAAGAGTTTGTGTTGATCCATTAGCTTTGCTGTTGCAATCGATTTTCTCTCATGGGAAGGCCCCTGCATAATTGCAACAGTGGCAATCGTTATCCTGGATAAAACAGGAACACAGCAATTATAGCCCGTTCGTTCAATTCTCCAAAAAGCTGTCTACTGCCATCCACTACCATCTACTGATGAAGGGCAGGTGCATCACACGGGCAGGCCGCAGGGTAAACAACAACATCAGGGGCGCGCCCCTGATGTTGAGTCTATTGTTATGGGATGATGCGTGGGTTAGTTAGGGTTGTGCGGCAAACCACACATCACCCACTAAATTGCCGTTGGTATCCCCCGCGACAATATCATTGACCCAGTAGTAAAGCGGCGCATCGTTATAGGCCACTTGCAACGTGCCATCGGCGCGTTCAATCAGGCTGATTGCGCCCATGATGTCATCGCTGACCACAATTTCTTCCGCGCTGACAACCGTCAGGGGCGGCCAGTTCGCCGCGCATCCGCCCGTGCAATTGCTCACGCCGGGTTCGTCATTGGTGAAGATATATAGCGTGAAGCCGTTGCCACCCACCAGGATTTCGCCCAGGTCTTCGTCTTCCACAATGCCGATTGTAGGCACGGTGGCGACATACCACACATCACCGACGGTATGGCCGGTTGCATCGCCAGGCACGGAGTCGTTCACCCAGTAATAAAGGGGCATGTCGTCCAGTGTGACGTGGAAATCACCATCGGCGGTTTCAATCAGGCCGAATTCGCCCACCAAACCGGGCTGAAGCGTCAAGGCTTCTTCACTATCCACTGTCAGGGGCGGCCAGTTT
>DAIMZF010000263.1:0-2264 GCA_036734085.1 Aggregatilineales bacterium | reverse complement strand
GTGTTACTGAGCGATGTGGAAGAAATCAACACGCTTGTTGCCCAGCTTGAGTTACATTATCTGCGTGCCACAGACCCTAATTTGCGTTTTGCCATTCTTGCGGATTATACGGACGCGGCGGAACAACACCTGCCCACAGACCAAGCCCTGCTTGACCGTGCCAAACAGGGCATCACCGATCTTAACCATCGCTATGGATCGCCTGAGCATCAGCCGTTTTATTTCCTGTTACGTGAGCGTCGGTGGAACGCCGCCGAAAATACGTGGATGGGTTACGAGCGCAAGCGCGGTAAATTGGCGGAATTTAATCAGATATTGCTCAACCCGCAGGCAACGACGACTTATTTTGTAAAACATGGCGATATGGCTGGTCTGGTGGGCACATCCTATGTCATTACGCTGGATGCGGATACTGTGATGCCCCATAACACGGCGCATCGTCTGGTGGGCACACTGGCGCACCCGCTTAACCGGGCGGTGTTCTCCGCAGATGGTCAACATGTCATTGACGGATACACCGTGTTACAACCGCGCGTTGAACTGTTGCCAACCGTGAAGAACCACACCCGATTCGCGCAGATTATGGCCGGTGATGCTGGCTTTGACCTTTATACGCTGGCGGTCTCGGATATTTACCAGGATTTATTTAGTGAGGGGATCTATGTCGGCAAGGGCATTTATGATGTCGCCGCCTTTGAGCATAGCATAGCCGGTCGTGTGCCGGAAAATGCACTCCTGAGCCATGACCTGTTTGAAGGGGCGCACGGGCGGGCTGGGCTGGCAACCGATATTGTCCTGATTGAAGATTATCCCACCCAATATTTCGCATTTGTCCGGCGGTTACACCGTTGGATACGCGGTGATTGGCAGTTGTTGCCCTGGCTATTGCCTTATGTTCCGGCACAAAATGGTCATCGGATTCGGAATAAACTATCAACCTTAAGCTACTGGAAGATTTTCGATAATCTGCGCCGGAGTTTAGAACGTCCTGCACTCCTTTTGCTATTTGTCGCCGGGTGGCTATGGTTGCCGGGATCGGTATTTGTATGGACGGCGCTAGCACTTTTTATTTTATGGATTCCGTTCATGTTCGGCGTGTTTTTACTCGCACGGTCAATTACTGTAGACAGATACCTGACCTCATCCCACGAGACCAAGTTTACAGTATTGCTTAAACGCTGGAGTACGTCTCTGGTGTTTTTGCCCTACGAGTGTATGCTCATTCTGGATGCTATCGGTAGAACCCTGTATCGGCTGGTGCGACGCAGACACTTGCTGGAATGGATGACTGCGGCCAACGCCATGCGAAGCTATAGTACACAATCGCGCTTCGCAGTCTGGAAGCAGATGTCTAGTGGCATTGTGGCAACAGTGGTGATTGGGGTATCTATCGCCATTTTTAACCCTGTCGCGCTCTTGCCTGCCAGCCCGCTATTGCTCATCTGGATGCTAGCTCCGATTTTCGCGGAGCGACTCAGCCGACCTTATTTGCCCCATAGCGATGAAGATTTGACGGACGAGGATACACGCCAATTGCGAATGTTGGCGCGGCGTACTTGGCTCTTCTTCGAAGCATTCATCGGCCCGGCGGATCATTGGCTCCCGCCCGACCACTTCCAGCGTGACCCTGACGAACGAGTCAAGCATTATACATCGCCCACGAACATCGGGCTGATGATGCTGTCCACGCTGGGCGCACGGGATATGGGCTATATCGGATTACTGGATTTGATGTTGCGCCTGCGGTTCGCGTTTGACAGCCTTGCCCAGTTGGAACGGTATCGGGGGCATCTGCTCAACTGGTATCAGACACAATCGCTTGACCCACTCATGCCGCGCTATGTCTCCACAGTGGACAGCGGCAATTACGCCGGTTGTCTGATAGCCGTCAAAGAAGGGTGCCGCAGTTTATTAAACACACCTGCCCTGAAGCCTCATCGCTGGCAAGGTCTGGTAGATATTATCGACATCATGGCGCAAATTCTGGATCAGGTTGAGCCGTCGGATCGCTCCGCGATGACAAATGATGTAGCGCAAGTCCTGACGGACATCAGACAATACATCATAACGATTGCGGACGATGTGCCAAACTGGGCGGCGGGTTTATCCCAAGTAATGGTTACAGAGTGGCCTAAGCTGGAAGTAGGGGTGGAAAAGCTGACCGCCACATTGCAGACATCGTATGCCAGCGTCACTGCGGATTTAAAGATTTATCTGAGTCGTTTGCATCATGATATGTTCAGTATGCAACGCGATATAGAATC
>DAIMZF010000262.1:0-2279 GCA_036734085.1 Aggregatilineales bacterium | reverse complement strand
AGCCGCAGAACCCGCGCCTGGCAGACCCGGCAGACCCCCGCGTGAACTTCGTGGACGTTGCCAACCTGAACTTCCTGCGCGTGCAACGGCTGAATAACGTCGCATGGGCGGAATCGCTCATCACGGTGGAGGCCACCGCCGGGTCGGATGTGCCGATTCTGCTGGCAGGGGAGCGTGATGGGCGGCTGGTGGCTATCCTGGCATTTAACCCCAGCGAGAGCGACCTGCCGTTGCAGATTACATGGCCTATCCTGATGGCGAACCTCACGGAATGGTTCACGCCTAGCGCCATCATCAGCACGGCGGGAAACCTGCGCGTCGGGCAAACCCTCAGCGCCACCCCACCACCGGAAGCAGATGCGGTACGCATCACCGCGCCGGATGGGATAGCACAAACGCTCACGCCTTCCGGCGGTAATGTCATCTATGGGGACACACACACGCCTGGATTTTATACGGTGGAAGTGCTACAGAACAACAATGTGATTACCACGCGGCAATTTGTGGTTAATTTGTTCAGCCCGGCGGAGAGCAACATCGCCCCTGTGCCACAAGACGCGCTGACGATACCGGGCGCACAGGTAAACGCCAATGTGGAAGAAGCCACCGGCCAGCGCGAGTTATGGCCGTTCGTCGCGCTGGCGGCGGTGGGGGTGCTACTTATTGAATGGTGGGCGTATCATCGGCGGTTACAAGCGCCGACTTTGCTTCGCCCGGTTTCGCGGCCAATACTGGCGCGGCGCTAGGGTTGGTGGTACGCACGGGATGGCGCATCAGCAATAGCCCCACCATCAGCGCCCACAGCGCGACAATGCCGAAGAACCCTAAGGATAAAGTCAACGCGCCGACAGGCCGCCCGGTAAGCGTGAGTACCACCAGTAACGGCTGATACACCACCAGCAACACCGCCGCGATGAGCCACACGCCACGCGGCGCGGTCTGCCAACGGTAAAGCGGCGTGTTGCGTAAAATCAGCACGCTGACCAACAACATAGGCGGCAGGCCACTAATCCACAATGTAGACCCCATCGTGAGGATCGTCAGCAGGACGAGCGCATATTCCACATCAAAGCGCCAATCACGCTCGGCGGGGTCTTTCACCAATTCAGAGCGATAGATGGCATAAGCGGCGATGACGAACATGCCGATGGTAAGCGCCATCCGTGTGACGTTGAACAGCGTTTCGTTGACAAATAACGGGATGACATGCACATTATGCTGGAATAAGCGCGATGTAAAGCCAAAGATGGATAAATTTTCGTAAGTGGCGGCAGGTTGCCCACTGATAAACAGGTTGAACAGCACGCCGAAGAATTCCAGCATGGGTGTTACGCCGCTAATCAATATCTGTAGTACGGCCAATGCCGTGCCCCAGATGACAACACCGCGTAGTACCTTCCAGTCACGCTTCCATAGGAAGTAAACCACCAGCAACGCGGGGAAGACTTTAATCCATGCGGCCAGTGCCAACAGCCCCCCTGCAAAGCTGGGTTTGCCTTCGCGCACGGCCACCCACACGCCGGCCAGCAGGACGAGCATAATCACCGTGACCTGGCCGATGTAAAGCGCCTGCCACACCGGGACGAAGAAGATAGGTGACAGCCACAGAATTTTGCTGTATTGGCGCGGCAGATAGCGTGTGAGCATGTGCAGGGTAGCCACAAGCAAGCCGATGTTGACGCCGAGCCATAGCGTTTTGGCGAGTTCCAGGTTGCCCCAGGCCGCCGCAGGCATCAGCATCTGGCCGAGTAACGGCGGATACAGATAAATCCAGCCTTCGATGCCATTATAAATTGGCTGGTTGTGAAGCAGATTTTCCCCCGCCTCGTAATAAACGCGGAAGGCATCCAGGGCGAGTGGCCCGGTATTTGTGAACTGGTCGAGTGCCAGCACGAATAATACCCATACAGCCACGATTGCCCCCCATGACCATTGCATGAAGAACCATGTAACGACTTCTAGCGTGGCATCAAGCGGGCTTTCGGTGATGTTTGGGCGCGATACTTCGGAATGAGAACGGTTACTCAATGACGAGCCTCTCTTATTCGGTTGGTGCTGATAAGTTTTAGATAAAAAGTAAAAACTTCACAAATAAGGATAGGCTGATTTAATATTTGATGCAACACCCAGCTAAGGAGGGATTAATGCGTTTCGTCGGTGGCCTCACCGAATTGAATTTTGATTCCGCGTACAATCATACGTTTTTGATCCTGGTACACATCCGCGATGCGCCGCTCACCATCTAACCCTTGTTTGGTGAACATCATCCGCAGGAAGTA
>DAIMZF010000261.1:0-2391 GCA_036734085.1 Aggregatilineales bacterium | reverse complement strand
CTTCCATGGCCGCCCCGTAGCGGCGCGGAAGTCGCACAGCTAGTCAAAGTTGGCTTGCTCAACTTCCCGCAGGACTTACAGATCATTCCCTATGCACTCAGTAGCGTCCGTGATTGGCTAAGGTGGAATAACCTCCACGACAATCAAGCCTTTGTACGCTTCCTGGACGCACAACTGCTGATTTCCGCCCAGACGACCACAGATAAGGTCAACGCCCTCTATGGCGCAACCGCGCTTGACTTGGCTCGGCAAGGCGTCTTTCATGTGGAAGGCGGAATCGGCGGCATTGCCCACACATTAGCGAATAAATTCACCGAACTCGGCGGCGAAGTCATTTACCGCCAGCGTGCCACCCGCATTGATGTGCTTGATGGCCGTGTACGGGGCATTTATGCCACCAAAGGCAAACGCGGCAAAGATGAGATTTTCTATCCGGCGGATTTTGTCATCGCCAATACCACCCCATGGGATTTAAACACGTTGTTAGGCCAGCACACATCGCCCGCCCTTCAGCGCGAAGCCACCCACCGCAAACTAGGCTGGGGGGCGTTTGTGTTACATCTGGGCATCAACGCACAAGCCATCCCGCCCGGCTTCCCAGACCATCATCAGCTTATCGCGCAGATGTCCGGCCCGATGGGTGAAACCCGCAGTATTTTTATCTCACTTTCGCCTACATGGGACGAAACCCGCGCCCCTGCCGGGCAACGCGCCCTCACCATCACCACCCATACGGATGTCCAGCAATGGTGGGATTTACTCCAGGCCGATGAAGCCGCCTACCATGCCCAAAAAGACGCTTATGCACAGGCCATCTTTGCCCACATGGAACGCATCATCCCCAATTTTAAAGATAACCTGACGCTCATCCTGCCCGGAACACCTGTCACCTACAAATTTTATACAGACCGCCATCTTGGTATGGTGGGTGGCTTCCCACAGACTTCACTCTTTAAGGCACGCAGTCCACGAACTGGCATCGCCAATCTGCGCCTTGTTGGTGATTCCATCTTTCCCGGTCAGTCCACCGCCGGTGTCACGCTTGGCGCATTGCGCGTAGCGGATGATGTTAAGCGTGTTCTGCCGCTTGTCAGCCACCGTGTTTATCCGGTCAGCCAACCCCAGCCCCAGCCGGAGGCCACACCGTGAAACCCGTTATTTGCTGGTTCCGCAGAGATTTACGCCTAGACGATAATTTAGCCCTGCAAGCCGCCATCCACTCCGGCCAGCCTGTTATCCCGCTTTTTATCTTACAGCCGTCCATCCTCAATAATGAGCGCATCAGCCTGCCCCGCCTCAAGTTTATGCTGTCCGCACTGGCCTCGCTGGATGCGGATTTGCAGAAGTACGGGCGGCGCTTGCTCGTCCTGCGCGGGGAGCCAAGCGACGTTTTGCAGTCACTCATCACCCAAACGGAGGCAACCGCGCTCTACTTCAATGCGGATTACACGCCCTTTGCCCGCCAGCGTGATGAAGCCATCACAGACGCGCTACAGATACAGGTGTCCGTTTTTCATGATCGCTTGCTCATGCCACCCGGTAGCGTCCTCACCAACGACCAGCGCCCCTATACCGTCTTTACGCCTTTTAAGCGCAAATGGCGCGATGCCAAAAGCGCCCGCCTGCCCATTGCGGATTACCCCCTCAATGCCGATGTTCTGCATGACCTGACCGGGTTGGATAATACCCATGTCCCCACGTTGGAGGATTTAGGCTTCGCGGCGTCCATACAGATTCCCCCTGCCACCGCCGACCACGCCCACAACTTGCTGGATTCCTGGTCAGCCGATGGCTTGCTTCATTATGCACAAAAACGCGATACACTCGGCAACCCTCATCATAGCCCGTCACCCCTCACAGGGACATCTTTTCTATCGCCTTATATCCGCTTCGGCCTCATCTCCACGCGCACCATCTACCACGCCTGCAAAGATGCCTATTACGACACACAGCAGGCCGCCGCCCATGAATCAATTAACACCTTCGTGGATGAAATCATCTGGCAGGAATTTTACACGCACATCCTCTGGCACTTCCCGCATGTCGCCCAACAGAACTTTAATGCCAAATACGACGCGGTACAGTGGCGGCACGCGCCGCACGACTTCGCCGCGTGGCAAGCCGGCATGACTGGCTACCCGGTTGTAGATGCCGCCATGCGCCAACTTACGGCCACAGGCTGGATGCACAACCGCGCCCGGATGATTGTCGCTAGTTTCTTAACCAAAGATTTGCTCATCCATTGGCGCGAAGGCGAACGCCACTTCATGCACAACCTGTTAGACGGCGACCTTGCCGCCAACAACGGCGGCTGGCAATGGGCGGCCAGTACCGGGACGGACGCTCAACCCTACTTTCGCATTTTTAACCCCACCACCCAGTCGAAGAAAT
>DAIMZF010000260.1:0-2435 GCA_036734085.1 Aggregatilineales bacterium | reverse complement strand
CGATGCGCCGCTCACCATCTAACCCTTGTTTGGTGAACATCATCCGCAGGAAGTAGCGCTCCACATCTTTTAAATCCGTGTGCAGTGTAATCGTCTCCGCGTTCTTCTTGTCTTTATGTTCCCAAAAGATAACCACAGAGGCTTGCAGAATGTCGCCTAATGATGGGCGACCATTGTACGTATTATTGCCCCAGTTGCGCTCGTGGATTTGCACGCGGTCGATGAAGGTCTGCGCTCTTGGCATAGGGTTTTGTTTCCGATTTTAGATGGACGTGTACTTTGCTTAGTTTAGCTTATGACGTGCTTAACAGTCAAACACATTATTAACACGCAGACATCGCCTGATTTATGCGTTTCTTATGCAGGTATGCTAGACTAAATCTCGGCAAAATGTTCAGTCACGGGAAAAACCATGAACAAAAACATAGAAAAAGCATTAACGGCACTTCATAGCGCCGATGTCAATGAACGTGCGGAGGCTATCGCGCTGTTAGCAGAAACGCGCCATCAACCTGCCGCCGCGCCACTTGCGGCACTGTTGCCGGACGTTGACCCGGGCACACGCTACCTGATTGTGAAAGCACTGGGCCAGATTGCCCATCCAGACGCTATCCCGGCACTATTGGAAGCGATGCGCTATAACGACATCTGGACGCGGGCGGCGGCTACCGAAGCCCTCATCCGCATTGGCACACCGCAGACGCTTAACGGCCTGCTGGAAGCCCTGCGCGACCCTAATAAAGCGGTACGCCGGGCGGCGGCTAAGGCGATTGGTAAAATCGGCCTGAGTGATGATGCAGACGACGCCCTGCGTCGGGAGGTTGTGCGCGGCCTGAGCGCGGCACTGCTGGATATTGATAAAGGGGTGCGACGTTTCGCGGCGGAGGCGCTGGGGCGTGTCCATGCGGTGGGCAAGGTGGAAGAACTCACCGAGACCCTGCGGGATACCAGCCATGATGTCCGCGTGGCGGCGTTTAAGGCATTAGCACAGATTGATACACCGGAGGCGCGTTCTGCTGTGCGCCGTTGGGTAAAAGAGTAACCAACCGCTATAAACAACATCTACACGGATGGATGGAGGCCGGGTCTATGGCTACGGCCTCCAGGCGGGTGCTTGCGCGTCGTAGGGGGTATCCGTCAACCGACGCACGTCGGAGCCATCACGCGCCATGCTGTACACGTCAAATGTGCCCATCCGGTTAGACGAAAAAATGATGCGTCCGTCCGGCGTCCAATCCGGCGTGGTACTCTGGAAGAACGGTGAGCCGAACGTCAACTGGATAATTTCCTCGCTTAATAAATCCAACAAATAGATTTCATCGACGCCTGTCTCATTGGAGACATACGCGACGGCACTTCCATCGGGCGACCATGCCGGGAAGATGCCCCGCACCAAAGGCATAATGGCGATGTCCATCGCGGCTTCATCATCGGAAAACAACGCTTCAATATCCATTGTATAAATTGTGCCGTCCGTTGTTGACGAAGCAAACTCGTACTGCACATAGATAATCTGCGTGCTATCCGGCGACCAGTACACATGGACATAATCGCCGTCGTCCTGCGTCAGCCGTTGCAGGGTTGTCCCGCGTGCATTAGTCAGGTACAGGCCATAACTGCTCTCGCGCATCCCGGCGTGGAAGGCCAGCTTTTCCCCATCCGGCGACCAGTTGACCATCGCCTCGTCGGTGAACTGCATCTCGCCATAGGTCGCATAGAAGGCCATGCGGTAGATGCTCCAATCCGACGTATCCATTACGAACAGGTCATAATCGCTGAGGGGGTTGGCGTGGAAGGCGATATAACGCCCATCCGGTGACCATTCCGGGTAACGCTCGTTAGAAAACGGCGTAGAAGTCAACTGATAGGTCTGTCGGCGTGAGATATCGTACAGGAATAAATCATACTGGTTGTCTTTGTTGCCCATATAGGCGATTTGCTGGCCGTAGGGGAGCAAGGGCGCGACGGCCAGCGCGCCGCCTACCAGCAAGCTAGCCATCAGGGTAACGGCCAGTGCCGCCCCCAACATCATACGCAGTAACTTCATCAATTTAACCTATGCCTTCTTGCAAATGATCCATCAAGCAGATTAAGCCTCTGTCATGGTTTCTTTGGCCTGTGATACGGTGTTGTTTGATTGCACCGTATTTCTATGATTCTTCTTCTGCCGGGACTGGCTCCCACACCGGGAATAAATCATCGCCGGTATCATCCGTGAGTTGCACCGTGTCGCCTGTCGCTACATCCCGCAGATACAAGCTCCATGTGCCGCTTTCATTGGAGATGTAGACCATCTGCGAGCCATCCGCAGAGTACACCGCGCCGCCTGCGAAGAGGGCGTCATCCAACGGGCGCATGTTGCCGCCGTCGGTATCCATCAAAAATAGTTGTACGCGGGTATTCAGCAGGCCGTCATCACTATCGGAGATAAACAG
>DAIMZF010000259.1:0-2496 GCA_036734085.1 Aggregatilineales bacterium | reverse complement strand
AACCCACCTCCAATTCACGACCCAGAATTATCCCACCTTTTCTGGGGGGAGAACCCACTTGACAACAACCACAACAAGTTTTACAATTTTTCATGAAAATATGTAAAGTTTTCCATTCATTCAATTTAGCGGTACTAGGTACTCTAGCACCTTTATTTATACAGCTAGAGAGAAAAATTATGGCCACGATTAAAGATATTGCACAGCAAGCGGGTGTTTCTATAGCGACGGTGTCGCGCGCGCTCAATGATCATCCGTCTGTTAATGAAGCCACTCGCTATTCTATTCTGCAAATCGCTCAACAACTCAACTATCCTGTTGAAAATATGCAGGCCAAGCAGTATATCGGGCGTTCAGTGTTAATTATTGTGCGTAAAGATGCAACAGATGTTGCACCGGAGAAACGCGATATAGAAAGTAGCATATGGAATGGCGTACAAACTGCTTTAGAAGATTCTGGCATTGCAACCCGGCTACAACAATCCTACATGACCTTAGAAGAGGCACAGGATTATGTCAGTGATGTGTCTGTTTCAGGCTTGATCGTTTTGGGTGGAGTGGTTAAACCGCAATTTGCCGCCCATCTCGCCAAACATAATTTACCCTTTATCGTCGCTGGCGCACGTTTAGAGTCGCTCAAAGTTAATGCTGTTATGGCGGATATTGCCGATGGCATGGCACAAGTTGCTCACCATCTCATCCAGCGTGGAAGACGAAGCATCGGTTTTATCAATGGTCCCGCCGATACCATGACGAGTGCCGAAAAACTCAATTCTTTGCGTTTTTCTCTGTATACGCAAGGTATCGAGTTACCCGCCGAGCAAGTCTTCACAAGTAGTTTTTCAGCAGAAGATGGTTATCAACAAACGACGAAACTCATCCAACGAGTGCCTCACGTTGATGCTATTGTTTATGCGGATGACGCTATCGCTATGGGTGGAATGCGCCTACTACGTGAGCAAGGCCTCCGCGTACCCGAAGATGTTTCGATAGTGGGCTTTGGAGATTATGAAATCGCCGGCTTCATCACACCGGCACTGACGACTGTTCGCTTTGATATGCCTCTTATGGGACGGATTGCGGCACGACGCCTAAAAATGTTATTAGACCAGCCCGATGATGATGCCTGGCTCGTGCGTATTCCGACGGCATTGGTGGTACGTGACTCAAGTTAGTAAAACATTTTTGAACAACTAGATATTATAAGAAAAGAGTTGTGTGATGTCCGGTCAATCCATGAGACAAAAAACACAGGTGAGTCTGCAAAAAGACTCAGAAGTCAGGCGGGGTTATCGGCTGAATGATACACAAATTGCCATTATCTTAGTCTTGCCGGCACTGGCGCTTTTTGCGGCGATTATTGTCTATCCTTTGATCAATTCCATGTATATTGGATTATTGGAAAAAAGCCTTGTACGTCCGGGTGAAGCCTTTGTGGGTTTAGATAATATCAACTGGGTGCTACGGCGTCGCTTTACAGACATTCTTGCCACGACACTCATTTTTACCTTTGGATCAACGCTTCTACCTTTCCTCATAGGCTTTGCTGTTGCTATTATCCTGAACGCGCCGCTACCGGGGCGAGGCATCCTGCGAGGCTTGTTCTTGTTGCCCTGGCTTGTCCCGGCTGTTGTCGTGTCATTCCTCTGGATGTGGATTTTTAACGCGAACTACGGCGTTTTGAATGGCATCATGCGCTCAACAGGTCTCATTACCCAAAACATCAATTTCATTGGTAATGAAACGATGGCGATGTGGGCAGTCATCATCGCCAAAACATGGAATACCTTCCCTTGGATTGCCATCATGATTTTGGCGGGATTGCAGACTATTCCCAGAGAGCTTTACGAAGCCGCGGCTATTGATGGTGCTGGGCGCGTTCAGAGCTTTTTCAATATTACAATACCTCAGTTATCGGGCATCATCACTACAGTTCTGCTCCTCAGTTTCATATGGAACTTCCAACATTTTGAGACGATTTATGTCATGACATCCGGCGGGCCTGGCGGTGCCACTACGACATTTGCCGTCGCTGTCTATCAACAGGCTTTCCAGGGCTATAACCTCGGCAGAGCAGGCGCTATCGGTATCCTGTGGATGGGCTTACTTTCGGTGATTGTTGGTATTTATCTGCGCTTCGGCGTGAGCGAGGAGGCTTAACATGGCACAGGCAGCGGCTTATCAGGAAACAGGCACCGTCGGAGGTAATGCGAATTGGCTCAATCGCCTGACCTATGGCATTGTCCTGATCGTTGTGGTGGTTTTTGCTTTTTTCCCGATTTACTGGATGTTGATAACTTCCATCACACCCGAAGAAAACGTTTTCGCTTTTCCTCCTGCCCTTATTCCGACAGAAATTACTTTTGAATGGTATCAGGATTTTTTTGATAACCCTAATCTTATTCGCTACTTACAGAATAGCTTCATTGTAGCAACGATAACAGCAATTGGTAGCCTGCTGGTTTCTTCTTATGCCGCCTACTCTTTCTCTAAATT
>DAIMZF010000258.1:0-2524 GCA_036734085.1 Aggregatilineales bacterium | reverse complement strand
GGGGAAGGGTTTCCCCTGCAAAGCGCAACATGGAATATGGGTCATCTTCTACCAATGGCACACCATAAGCATTTGCCAGTTCCGCCACACGCCGCCGTTTATCAAGACTCATACTCACGCCGAGCGGGTTATGAAAATCCGGGATAAGCACGGCTAGTCGTGGGCGCGGATTTTGCATGAAGGCATATTCCAATGCGTCGACATCAACGCCATTTTCTAAATCTGTTGGTACAGTCCGTACGATGCACCCTGCGCCTTTTGTCGCCTGCTGAATGCCTGTAAAAACCGATTCTTCGGTGACGGCAACATCATTTATATCAAGAAATAACTGTGAGAGGATGTGTAAGCCCTGCTGATTACCGTTGGTAATGAAGACGTTCTCCGGCGTGCAATCCACGCCACGCTGTTGCATATAATCCGCGATCCAGACTTTGAGGGGCGTATATTGCGGGCTGTATTGCAGTGCTTTCGCACCGTCTACATCAAGCACATGGTTGATGCATTCGCGGATTTGTTCCAGTGGGAGTAGTTCATTGGCGGGCAAGCCACCTGCGAGGGAGATGATGGCCGGGTCAACGGCGAGCGATAGCAAGTTCCGCATAACAGAACGCTCCAAATAACTGGAACGGTCACTTAAATGATACGTCGCTTGCTTAAACATAATGCCCTCAATCTATTTCAATCGGCAAAGCTGTTTCTGATTTAATCTCTTGCAGTGCAATGCTTGTTTGTATCCGCGCAATTCCGGGAATAGGGGTCAGACGTTCCATGAGGAAGCGTTGTAAATCTGCTTTATTGCAAATGACTACTTTGAGTAAATAATCCACGCTTCCAGTCAGGTGATAACCTTCTAACACCTCTGGCATTTGCGCCACTTGTTCCCTAAAATTTTTCACCAATTCTGGTTGATGCACTTGCAAGCTGACCTGAACAAAACACAGCAGGTCAAAACCCATTTTTTCTTTATCTAATAAAGCCACGTAACGGCTGATAAACCCTAGCTCTTCCAACCTTTTGATGCGCGAATGTACGGCAGGCGGCGAGAGGCTCACCCGTCGAGCTAACTCCACATTACTGATGCTACTGTCTTGTTGTAGCTCGGATAAAATAGCCCGGTCTGTGTTGTCTAGTTGTGAATAATATTTCATAGATAACCTTTTTTGTCAACAGAAATCAACCAATCTGACAGTATATCAAAATAATTGTAATTATTCCTTGAATATTGTTTAATTTGTTATGTGGATGTTGACTGTGTGCTATAGTCTGTGAATCAATTAGAACGCTATATCGCGGAATAAGGGATGTAGCGTTCTGGCGTTTATGTGTTCGACCTTAACGGATACCGTTATAAATCTGACAATTAGGGAAAATCGACGAAAAACCGTACCAACGAATTGCGACATGGTGAGGATAATCGGGCTTGGACTTTTGCCCGTTGGTATAAATCACGTTGCTTTGATAAAAAGTCTCATGATCTAAGATGACCTGCTCGTCCCGTAATTCTACCGTTCGGGACTCGTGGTAAAAAGCAAAGGGCAGGCCAACGGCTTCATTTAATACGATAATTACCTGACGCCCATCTACCTGGTCAACAATGATATTCTGTTCACTGTATAAACGTGTTATCGGATAATAACGTTGTGTATGGGGTGTCCATAACCCCAGTCCCATATCGTAACGGGGCAGGCGGGTATCCTCCTTATTACCAGTTGCCAGTAGCCCTTCGTTAAATGTGGGCTGGGCGGGCAAATGATACACCTCATTCCAGCGCTTGGCGGTCTCATGTTCTTCTGCGCTCATGCCTTCTGCCAGGGTAAATTTCGCATGAGGATAGGCCGAAAGTGCATCCTTCGCTTGCATTTGGGAAAGCGCTCCTAATCGTGTGAGTGCTGTTCCGCCCAAGTCACCGAACAAGCATAACCCGGTCAGATGATTCCAGTAAGAATTTGTCTGCTGGTCTGCGATGACAACCATCACATCGTAATATCCCTGTGCGGCAAAGGTGTAGATTGTCCCATCGTGACAGGCATCAAAAACGGAGCCACCATTGCACAAACAGCAATAAGTCGCCATCCAAGCAATACCTTCTAGCTGTCCTTGCGCCACATGATGATAAACCATCTCCAGCATGGGTAATGCCACCACATGATCACCGATGATTGCGATAAGGACATACTCCTGTGGGGCGATCATCTGCTCAACCATTGCACGCTCCAGCAGATGATACCCTTTTACTTGATAGGGGCGAGGGTTGGGGCCATCTGTCAAAATGGCGCGGTGTTTTTCAAAGGCTTGGTTTTCAAAGGCTTGGCTCATAGAATTCCTCTTTTTATGGATACAGCCGGATTAAAATGTGTGTTATTTCATACCTAATCCGAAGCGGAATTCACCGGTGGCTCTTACACGGAGAAGAGGTTTTATTACCTCAGTGCTAATCTTATATCAATCTATTTATCAGATATGTTATTCTGGTCTATATTTGTGATATGTATGGATGATAACCTGCGGGGCCGTTATGAGTGAC
>DAIMZF010000257.1:0-2683 GCA_036734085.1 Aggregatilineales bacterium | reverse complement strand
TTGGTAGAAGATGACCCATATTCCATGTTGCGCTTTGCAGGGGAAACCCTTCCCCCTATTAAGTCATTTGATACTGGTGACTTCGTGTTTTATCTTGGCTCATTCTCCAAAATGTTATCGCCGACCATGCGCTTAGGTTGGATGATTATACCGACCGAGTTGATGCCGAAAATTACTGTTCTGCGCGAGTGTATTGATCTTGAATCATCCGGCTTGATACAGCGTGCCGTCGCGGAATTTTTACAACGTGGCTACTTGCAACCCCATCTTGACCGATTAAACCAGGCCAACCAGCACAGATGCGCCGCTTTGATGTCCGCACTTAATACACATCTGGGCGATATGGCAACATGGACTGAACCGCAAGGAGGTTTGTTCACATGGGTGACACTCCCGGCAGGCATCGATACATGGCAATTGCTGGAAAAAGCCATTAAAAATCAGGTCATTTATATTCCGGGCGAAGCGTTTACGGTGCATGGCGGCCAGAAAAACACCATGCGCCTGAATTTTAGTAATGTACGTGCGGAGGCCTTTGATGAAGCTCTGCATCGGCTGGCAGGGGTCATCCGCAAATATTCGTAAAAGACTTTTTGAGGAGAAATAAAAATGGTTGATGCAACGATTGATTCCCGTCCAATGACGGAAGAAGCCGACTTTTTAAAAATTAACAGCATTGACCACATCCACTGGTGGGTGGGCAATGCCAAACAAGCCATGTTCTACTGGTGGAAAGGCTTCGGCTTTAAACCTGTGGCCTATAGCGGGCTGGAGACCGGCAACCGCGAATTTGCATCCTATGTGTTGGAAAGCGGCAAAATCCGCTTTGTGGTCAGTGCGCCATACAAGCCCATCAGTGAGATTGCCGGGCATCAGATGTTACACGGTGATGGCATTAAATATGTGGCCTTAGGCGTGGATGACGTTAAAGAAGCCTACCACACAACCACCTCACGCGGGGCACAGGGCATGTGGGAATACCGTGAAGAATCTGACGAAAACGGGACTATCCGCACCAGCGCCATCTGCACCTACGGCGATGTAGTCCACATCTTTGTAGACCGGAGTAACTATCATGGGCCTTTTATGCCCAAGTACCAGCCCATTGATATGCCAGTAGAATCCGCAGGGCTGGCGGCGGTAGACCATATCGTAGGGAACGTGGAATTAGGCAAGATGAACCACTGGGTCAAGTTCTACCACGAAGTAATGGGCTTCCGGCAATTGCTCAGTTTTGATGACAAGGACATCAGCACGGAATACAGCGCGTTAATGTCTAAGGTGATGCAAAACGGCAATGGCCGCGTTAAACTGCCCATCAACGAACCTGCGGACGGTAAACGCAAAAGCCAGATAGAAGAATATCTGGACTACTATCGCGGTGCGGGTGTGCAACATATTGCGATGGCAACAGGCGACATCATCAACACAGTGACGCGCCTACGCAACAACGGCATCGAGTTTCTACGTGTCCCGGACTCCTACTATGACGCCTTGCCAGAACGCCTGAAGCATGTGAATGTCAAAGAGGACTTAAACAAAATTGCAGAGTTGGGGATTCTCGTGGACTATGATGACGAGGGGTATCTGCTCCAAATCTTCAGCAAGCCCTTGCAGGATAGACCAACAGCGTTTATCGAGGTCATCGAACGTCACGGTTCACGCGGGTTTGGCAAAGGCAACTTTAAGGCTTTATTCGAGGCTTTAGAAGCAGAACAAGATCGTAGGGGCAATCTTTAAGTGACACGATTAGTAGGCTTCCGCGTCAATAACGCGCAGGACAACACGCCGCCACGTCTAGGGATAGTTGTGGATGAAACAATTGTTGAAGTCCACACTACCCTAGACGATAACATATTCCGTTGGGAACAGACCGAGCATGTCTTACGACTAGCAGATGTGCAATTCACTTGCCCGATAGCGCAACCCGGCAGTATCCGTGATTTTTACGCTTTTGAAGAACATGTTAAAACAGCGAATGAGAATCGCGGGCGTGAAGTGCCGCCGGAGTGGTACGAAGTCCCTGTATTTTACTTCACCAATCCACGCTCGCTTTATGGGCATCAAGCCATCATCCCCTACCCCACTGGAAGCAATGCGTTGGATTACGAGTTAGAAGTCGCGGCGGTTATTGGCAAGCAAGGGCGCAACATCGCCGCAGAAGATGCGGATAAATACATCACAGGTTACATGATTTATAACGACTGGTCAGCGCGTGACCATCAACGGGTGGAGATGCGAGTCGGCTTAGGGCCAGCAAAAGGTAAGGACTTCGCGCAGTCATTTGGGCCGTATCTGGTGACACCGGATGAATTAGCCGACCGTTATACGGGGCGTCCCGGTGTTTACGATTTGCAGATGGTTGCGCGTGTCAACGGCGTGGAACAGTCACGCGGGAACTGGCGCGATATTCATTACTCATTTGGGCAACTCATCGCGCACGCTTCCCGCGATGCCACGTTATATCCGGGTGACATCATCGGCTCTGGCACAGTGGGCACAGGTTGCTTGCTAGAAACAACAAAAGGACGTGGGCCTTATTTGCAGGTCGGGGATGTGGTAGAGCTTGAAATAGAGCGATTAGGTACCCTCAGCAATACCATCGGCCCGACAGCAGAGTAATTTTGCTAATTTTTATTCGATGGGAGATTTTCTTCTCTCCCATCAAACACATCCTGACACG
>DAIMZF010000256.1:0-2695 GCA_036734085.1 Aggregatilineales bacterium | reverse complement strand
AATCAGCGTTGGCGGCGAAGATGAGCGGAACGTCGCCTTCATGCTGTACCTGTTCGCTGATGGCAAGGTGGGCGCTTCGGGCGATGTTCTGCCGCTCGATGTTTAATTGTTGCAGTTGTTGTGCCCACTGTTGCGCTTCGTCATAGTCCGGCGCGGCCAGCAGATGATACGCAATCATAGCATCACCCAGCCGCCCGGCGGCGTTGATGCGTGGCCCAATCACAAAACCGATGGTTGTTGCGCTCACGTCCTGGGGGGATACCCCCGCAATATCCAGCAAGGCTTTAACGCCGGGTCTTTCTGCCCGTTGCAGGGCTTCTATGCCCCGCCGCACCAGGATGCGATTCTCCAGCCGATTCAAAGGCATCAAATCCGCGACTGTGCCAATCGCTACAAGGTCAAACAACGTCTCCAACGGGATGATATGAGCGCCGTTCTGCTTGTGTTGCTTAAAGTGAGGGTCATCCCGCGCCTGCATGATGAGCGCCTGCGTCATCTTGAAGGCCACACCCACACCTGCTAGCATGTCCTCTCTATAGCCGTCGATTTTAGGGTTGATGACCGCGTAGGCTTGCGGCATCTGCGGCCCCAGCGAGTGATGGTCTGTGATGATAATATCCAGTCCGGCGGCTTTGCCGTCTTCTACTTCCTGCACAGACCGGATGCCGCAATCCACCGTGATAACCAGCGTTGCGCCATCTTTGGCGATACCCTCCAACGCCGGGCTGTTCAGCCCATAGCCTTCATCAACACGGTGCGGGATGTAAGGGTGTGCATCCGCGCCCAATGTTTTTAATGCTTGTACCATCAATGTTGTAGATGTCACGCCGTCCGCGTCGAAGTCGCCATAAACAATCATGCGTTCCTGTTGTTTAATGCCTTTTAAAATACGTTGGACGGCCTTTTCCATGTCCGGCATGTCGAACGGGTCATGGGTCGTTTTTTTATCATATAAAAAACTGCGGGCGGCTTCCGGTTTCTGGAACCCTCTATTGATGAGGACTTGTGCCAGTACCGGAGACATCCCCCGAAATTGCCGCAGATGCGCCTCTGGTGCGCTTTCTGCGATGAGCCATTTTTTATGTATCATATACCAGTTTCGCTAATCAAGAATTGACCATGACAGACGCCGATACTACCATGTGTACGGAGTCGGCACAAGCAGATAAGGGATAACGATGCCACATCATGCTGTTTTACCGTTATGGGATGATAAATCCCCCCCGCAGAAGCTCGAAGCTCTGCGCCACATGATACTCGATTTATACGCCTATACACTTGCTACAGCCAACGATCGCTTGTTGGCCTTGCTGGATTCCGCCCAACCTGCGGATTCTGCCGAAGCCGATAGTATCGCACGGATGCACACCCTCATCCGCCAGCACCCCAACATCCTCGCGCAAAACTGCGAAGTCGGTCACGTCGTCGCCAGTGGCCTTATTATCGACCTCACCGCCGGACGATTGCTCTTGCTCTTTCACAAAAAACTAGAGCTTTGGTTGCCCACAGGGGGGCACTTAGAGGCAGAAACCGACGTTGCGCCCTCTGCCCTGCGCGAAGCCATAGAGGAAAGCGGCCTGCCGGATTTACGCTTTTACCCGGATGCACAGAACCCCGTCCCTCTGGATTTTGACCTGCACGCTATCCCGGCCAGTCATGGCCGCCCGCCACATCTGCATCTGGATTTCCGCTATCTTTTCGCAACCACTCAGCCGGATGCCGTACACATCAACCCGGATGAGTCGCTTGGTGTGCGCTGGTTGGGCTTTGATGAAGTCTACGCCGCCGCCGACATCGCGCCGGACATCAAACGCATGGCACGCAAAGCGGAGCGCATCTATCAAGCCAATGGAGGCCGTTAAATATGGCAACAATCGTTTTCATGGGCACGCCGGATTTTTCCGTGCCTACCCTGCAAGCTCTCATCACCCATCATGATGTAATCGGTGTGGTCACTCAGCCGGATAGACCCGCCGGGCGCGGCGCTGAGATTCGGATGTCACCCATCAAACAAGTCGCGCTTGCACATCAAATCCCGGTGTATCAACCGGAAAAACTCCGCAAAGCAGATGCTCAAGCCCTCTGGATGGCGGATTTTTATATTGTGGCCGCCTTCGGGCAGATTTTGCCCCAGTCTATTCTGGATATTCCCGCGCATGGTTCGATCAACGTCCACGCATCCATTCTTCCGCGTTGGCGGGGAGCCGCGCCCATTCACGCCGCCATCCGTGCCGGAGATGCTGAAACAGGCGTGACAATCATGCAAATGGACGCCGGACTCGATACCGGGCCGATGCTCACCGTCCGTAAGACTCCCATTTATCCCGATGATACCGGCCAGACCTTGCACGATAGGTTAGCCCAAATCGGCGCGGAACTTCTCATCGAAACCTTGCCCGCCTATCTCAATGGGGATATTCAGCCACAACCACAGCCGGAAGCAGGCATCACCTATGCGCCTCAAATCGAAAAAGAAGAAGGCCGCCTCGATTGGACGCAATCTGCTACACAAATTGAGCGCCTTGTTCGTGCCTTTACCTCCTGGCCCGGCACGTTCACGTTCTGGGCGGATAAACAACTGAAGATTCATCGTGGTGAAGCCGGAGTCGGCACAGCCCCGCCGGGTAACGTCATCGACAACGGCGGACGCCTCGCCATTGGCACAGGCGACGGTTTATACTATCCGTTAGAGCTT
>DAIMZF010000255.1:0-2744 GCA_036734085.1 Aggregatilineales bacterium | reverse complement strand
TGAAAAGTCGGTTATTCCGGTAATTGCCCATGATGCACTACACGTCTTACCAAACCACTGCCTTGCCACTCCTGCCCTGTGCAACGGCTTTAATCCTCGAAGCGCGGCCAACATATCAATCTTTATATACGCGCGTTCTGGCTGATGAGTACGCAATCACCTTTGTGGAAGATACTACGCAGGTATTCCACACCTTATATAAAGAAAAAGTTGATATTCTCCTGCTGGATGTGTTGCTGAATAATGAAGATGGGCGCGACCTGTTGCGGAAAATCCGCAAGAATCCGGCATGGAAGAACATCGCCGTTGTGTTTGTTTCCGCTATTGCCGATGCGGACGTGATCGCGGAGGCTTTGCAAGCGGGGGCAAATGATTACATCATCCAGCCCATTCAACCTGTTACGTTTAAAGCACGCATCAACGCCCAACGCGAGCTTAAGCGCACACTCGACCAGAACGCCGCCGCCATCCGCCAATTAGAAGAATCCCAACATATACAAACGCGCCTGATGAAAATGGCGCGGCACGACTTACGTCACCCGTTGACGAACATCCGCATGGCGGAGCATATGCTGTTTGATTACATAAAAAAAAACCCGGATAGCGCGCAGATTTTCTCGTCTGTGGTGGCTTCGTTGGATAATATGCAAGCCGTCTTTGACGACTTTTTGAGCGCGTTTGAGTTAGGCGAACAAAGCCTGGATGTTACTTATGTGCCGGTGCAAATAGCTTTGGATATGGTCTGTTTGCAATACGAACCAACCGCCGCTTACAAACAAATTACGCTCCAACAGGGCGATTTATCTAATGTTGTATATGCGGATGCCGCACGCCTGGAGCAAGCGATAAGCAACCTGGTCAGCAACGCCATTAAATACAGCCCCCTTAACAGCCTGGTCACCCTTGAATCCAGCTGTGATGAGCAGGGCATGGTGCGGATTAGCGTCAGCGATGAAGGGCCGGGCATCCCGCCGGAGGAACGCCACCTGTTATTCACGGAATTCGGTAAGCTGAGCACGCAACCCACAGGCAACGAGCCGAGTGTGGGACTCGGCCTATGGATTGTGAAGTATCTCATCGAGAGCATGGGCGGCACGGTGGGCGCACACTTCCCGCCGGATGGCGGCTCGGTATTCTGGGTCGCGTTGCCTACCCAGCCACCCGCACAAATACGGTAATCGCTTCCATATTATCCTGTACCAGCGTGCGGCCTTCTTCAAACTTCAACACGATATGCGTCATGTAGAAGTCGCCCACCGCGCCTGCCCCGTTGACGACCACCGCCAATAGCAGATAATAGTTCAGTCTATCCGGCAGAAAAATCATCAGTACTGCGCCCACAAGGGTAATCACGACTGCCGGTGCTAAGGCGATGACGATGAAAGCGTTACGCGGGAAGTAGGCGTCATCTGCGGTAGCGTAAAAAGCCACCGGGATTCCATCCATTTGCAGGAAGCCATAACGCGGTTTATGCCCCGCCCACCGGATAGCCGCGCCGTGTATAAGCTCGTGCAGGATAATCACGCCTAGCACCCCCACGATGACCAGCACGACGCCCGGCAACGGTAGCGGGGCATCGTAACTGCCACGTACAGACTGAACCAGCGCCAACCACAGCCTGCCGCCAATAAAAAAGGGTAAGGCGACGATTAAACTCATCCAGTTTAACCGCCTCAATACATCGCCCTCTAACAAGTTCATGTGATACGCTTGCTGGTAGCCTTCCGGCAATTCATAGATGGGTGATGGGGGCTGGCTTGTCTGTTTCAATGAATGTATTCTCCGTTAGATGCCAGAGCCGGATAAATTGAGCGCCTCGTAGGTTTCCGGGCGGCGGTTTTCAAACACCGGGATTTTTGTACGGGCTTCCTTGACACGGTCTAGCTCAATTTCGGCGGTGAGCATTTGCGGGTCTTCGCCAGCTTCCACCACAATTTTGCCGAAAGGATCAACAATCATAGAATGGCCGCCGAACACGGTTTCGCCAATCTGCCCGGCAGTGTTAACAGCGACCATGTAGCATTGGTTTTCGATGGCACGCGCAATCAACAGCGCCCGCCAATGGTCTATCCGCGCTAGCGGCCATTCTGCCGGGATGAGCACGATTTTTGCGCCTTCCAGCGCATAACGGCGGAATAATTCTGGGAAGCGTAAGTCATAACAGATGGCGATAGCTGTGCCGCCCCAGGGCAAGTCCATCATCAGGGGGGACGAACCCGGTTGCAGGTAACGGTCTTCATCCATCAGGGGGAACAGATGAATCTTGCGGTAGACGCCCATCGACTGCCCATTGGCGGCGTAGAAGGGCGCACTGTTGGCAACTTCGATGCCGCGTTTTTCGAGCAGGCTACCGGTAATACTGATTTTATTCTGCTTGGCGAGTGTAGAGACTTCCGCGAAGATGCCTTGATTCAAGGTTTGGGCTAAACCGGCGGCTTCGTTCAGCGCGTATCCGGTAGACCACAATTCCGGGAAGACGATGATATGCGAGCCGCGCCGGGCGGCTTCTTCCGTCCATTTTTGCATGGTGGTCAGGTTGCGCTTGGGTTCGCCTAAGTGGATGGGCATTTGGGCTAAGGTAATGCTGAGCTTTGGCATGGTAGGGGTTACTCCGTAAGCAATTTGAGTGATTGGTTAGGCTAATTTTACCTTAAAAGTGGGTTGATGGCTTAATCTTGCTTATCTAACGGATGTGATTCTGCTTGTCGTTTAGATACAAACGCGACTAATTTTTCCCAGTTAAT
>DAIMZF010000254.1:0-2744 GCA_036734085.1 Aggregatilineales bacterium | reverse complement strand
TCGGGGGGAGTTTCGCAAGTACAAGGCATCGTCATCACAACCTACAACACATCATTACAAAAACGGCGGAATTCACAGTTGACACAATAAGCCGGTTTTATCGCGGGTGGCGGCATATACTCTGTTTCAACAATTTGTTGTAGCAGTGTTAATCTTTGGTGTACCTCATTCCGTAACCGTGTCGTGATGTTTACCCGCACAGCTTCTCGGGTGGGTATCAGGTAGATGAAGCCAAAGGGGATAGATACCCCTTCGCAGGCTTCCAGCAATAACGCATAAGCGGCCAATTGATGCCGATGATGCGGACTAACCTTATGGGTGAGTTTATAATCCACCGGGAAGACGCCTCCATCGGGTGTTTTGACGAGTTCGTCAATCGCCCCCCTTAACTTTAATGTGGATGATTCCAGCCGCACGTCAAACAGTCGCTCGCCTTCACTGATGCCATATGCGGATAGACTTCGCCGGGCGGCACGATGCTCTTCCTGCTCGTGCGCGTCATGCCCGGCGTCCATCTTAGCGGTGCGCGGGCGTACATGGGGCAAACAACGCTCGTAGAAGACAACACGCGGGCAATAGCCACATTGTTTGATGTCGGTCACAGTAAAGCAGTTGTCAATCTCTAACATAATGACCGCCTACTTCAATCCGTTTGTCCCAATCACGGCTGGCGATGGGGATAAGCTGGATGATCCCTGCAGATTTGCCGAGCAGTTGGCGCACTTCCAGCATCAAAGATTCTTGTAAATGCCGGTTGAGCCTGCCATAAAATGACGAATACTGGATGCGATCCAGGCCATAGTCTTCACACAGGCAAGCAATCTTTGTACGGATGCGGTCATTTACGATGTCATACATCACCAACACATGCATCGCTTAAGCCTCCGCCTTAAATGGGATGTAGCGTTCACATTCACCCCGCAGGAAGGCGGCCAGATGCCGCGCCTGGGCTTGGATGATGGCACGGAAGGGATAGCGCTTGTTGTCTGTATAGCGCATGGCGCTTTCCAGCTTATCCAGTATTTTATCGGCATAATCGCGGCGAGTTTCGGCGGTCAGCAGGCCGTTCGCTTCCTGCTCTACACGATACCCACGCGCCGCTAATCCAAATACCACACGGTCAACAATCGCGGAGCGATATTCTTCGATGAAATCCAGCACTAAACTGGGTTTGCCGGGTCGGTCGGCATGGACGAACCCGGCATAGGGGTCTAGGCCAGCGAGTGTTAGCGTGCGTTCAATGTGCCCGTACAAAACACCATAGCCATAATTAAGCAAGCTATTGATCGGGTCGGTTGCCCCGCGCCCCACCCGGCCCGGCCAGGCGTAATCCGCCGGGATGATATGCCGTACTGCCTTCCAGTACAGTTTAGCCGCGTTACCTTCCACTGGCATGATATAAGGTCGCATCGCGTCGATAGGTTCTTGACTATCACGGTCAAACCATGTCAGGTAGTCCAGCACTTCTCCCGCACATAACGCCAATTCATCGCCTTCGGGTGTCCCCTGACGGTTGCGCGCCAGATAGCGCAATGTCGCGGCCTGATTCTTTATCTTCCCGGCGGCAAAGGCCATGCCAATAGCCGTTCCGCGCCAGTCGTCATACGCCCGCAGTTGTTCCCGCCGTGTGATGACCGTTCCACCCAATCCAGAAGCATAGACACTGGCATAAGGCGTGCCGATGGAATCCACGAAGAACACAGGTATCCCGCGTTCACAACAGGCCTGCAGAGCATCGGCGGAAATACTGACTCCACTGCTTAACACCGAGACTGCCTCCAGATGAAGCAGGGGTGCTTGTGCCAGCGTCTGTCCGTTCTGGGTGATTTTTAGTCGCTTGCTATATTTGCCAATGTGCGTTCCAAAAGTATCTGCGATGAGGTGTTTGAGGATGGGCATGATGAGAAAAATCCTTTCTGTTTTTCTTCACCATACCCGATGCTTCTTGCAGGTGTTGCAAGATATTTTTGCTAGGGGATGACATCGTACCAACCATTACCCTTTACCGCATTTTTGCCGACGTGTAACACCGCCCCCCACAATATCCAGGGTTGTAACGGACGTAAGTCTCCGGCGATGGTGACTTCGCCGACAAAGCCGGAAATAGGCGTCCAGCGATTCTGACGTTTACTGCCGGAATAGGCTTCTACCCAGCGTGTTTGGTCACGCAGAATAGCCACGCTTGCGGCACTTTCTGTCAACGTTTGATACAGGGTTTGCCATGCGTCCCGTTGAACAGGTATTTCGGATTCTGCATAATAGGTAACAAGGGATTGGCAACGCTCCACAATGCGCTTGATGAATGTCACCATGTCAAATTGCTTAACCAGATGGCCGTCGGCAATTAAGCGGGTGGGCGTATAAAAACGTAATGTCATCTGGTCGGGGCGCAGGCTATCGACGCTATCCGCCACACGCGCAGGCGTCACCGCCAAACGTGGGGTTTGTACCGTGTTGTCCTGCATCAATCGGCGCTCAGTGTCCAAAAGCGGACAACGTTCTTTTATGGAAAGTAACGTGTAGCATCCACGCCCTTTGCCAATGCCGCGCTTACCCATCTCAGCCACAGCCCGGACGATATAAGGCAACATATCGCGTGCGCCACCAATGAGCGTTAAGCCAAATACGAGCGTATCTCCACGTTCAAATTGGTTGCGGCCTTTGGGCGGCTCTGCGGTGATGGGACGTGGCACATTTTCGCCCCGTTCCCCCGCGAAATCCTCCCGTGCCAGCAACCAGTGGAT
>DAIMZF010000253.1:0-2748 GCA_036734085.1 Aggregatilineales bacterium | reverse complement strand
TCTTCTGCCGCCTGGCGGTTATCATCCACAGAAACCCATATGCACGCGGCTATATCGATAGATTTTATATCACGCCCGGATTCATCCGCACCAGCCTGGATGTAAGGCAGGATGTTGGCATAATGCTCCGGCGGGAAAAGCAAAGGCAACCCTCCATCGGCAAGCCTGCCAATTTCGCCCAACATCTTAGGACTCATCGCGCCAATATAAATGGGAACTCGGCGTTGAGCTTCAAAGCGTAGATAAGCCTCTGTCGTCCAATTGAGAAATCCGCCGTCAATATCCGCTTTTTCACCACTCAGCAAGCGATTTATCACATCAATTGACTCGATAACTGATGTACGTGGTTTTTCCTGTGGAACACCCACCCACTTTAAAAAATCTGCCGCCCCCGACGAAATACCGAGATTAAAGCGTCCGCCGGAATATTCATCCAGTGTCGCCGCCATCATCGCAATTTCCGCAGGGTTGAGCGTATAAGGATTAACAATGCATGTCCCAATTTCAATATGTTGTGTTGCGGTAGCAACTGCCGTTAAGATAACTGGCGCAGACCGCAAGAAAAGGTCATGGCTGACCCAGAACTGATGGAACCCGGCCTGCTCTGCCGCCATTGCCAGACGTACATAGTCTTTTACACTGTGGTCATTGTTTAAGCGCAGGCTAAACTTCACCGTTTGCTCCAATGATGGCATCCGCCTCAATTTCAACCAAGTACCCGGCACCAACTAATGCACTGACTTCCACCAGTGTATTAGCCGGACGGACTGTATTAAAAGTTTCCACATGGGCACGCGCCGCCGCCTGCCATTGACTTGCATCCGTCAGGTAAATGCGCGTACGAACAACATCACGGATGTTCGCGCCAGCCTGATGCAAGGCTTTTTCAATCTTTTGCAGGATAAACAATGATTGCTCGTAGACATCCCCAGCACCAACAAGATTCCCTTCTTCGTCAGTTGCCGTTGTCCCAGATACAAATACGCTCTGCCCAACGCGAACCGCACGGGAATAACCCGCTATTTGTTCCCAGGTAGTATCGGATGAAATATTCTGTCTCATCTTCAGGTTTCCTATTCGATTACGATCAAATCTTGATAGCCAGGTGTTAACGACTCGCCACCGTTTTCGCGCACGACAACAACATCTTCCACTCGTGCGGAGAAAGTCTCGAACTGCATAATACTCGGCTCTACGGTAAAAAGCATCCCGGCTTGCAGTACCGTTTTGTCGCCTTTGGTCAAAAATGGCGGCTCGTGAACATCAATGCCAATGCCGTGACCTAAACGATGACGAAACTCCGTACCGTAACCGCCCGTTTCAATGACCTGACGCGCGGCGGCGTCTACTGCTTCAGCCGTGATTGCACCGGCTTTCATCGCCGCGATTCCAGTTCGTTGTGATTCCATCACCAATTGATGTACATGCACGGCTTCATCTGGCGGTGTGCCAAAAAAGACCGTCCGTCCGAAATCATAGCACAAGCCCTCGTGTATCGCGCCAAAGTCAAACAGGATAGATACTGGCGGCACCAGAGCACGTTTCCATGTCTCCATACGTTGCCCAAACAGTAACGGGTGGTTTGGGCCGGAATTATAAAGGGACGTTACAAACGATGGCCCAAGTGATCCATGACGACGCAACTGATAATCTACTTCGGTCACAACGTCCAGTTCAGTCATGCCATGTTTAAGTTTACCTAATACGTCCTCGAAGGCCGCCTGTGTGATGGCACCTGCCTGTCGCATTGTCTCAATCTCTTGCTCGGATTTAATAACGCGCAATTCACGGATTATCTCCGTTGCAGAAACAAATACAGCATCAGGCAAAATAGCCTGTAAACCGATCGCCGTCTCACCAGAGGCAAAATCACTGATTGCCACACGCGGTTTAGCAGGCAGATTAAACGCTTTTAGAATATCACGTACTAACGTCGAGGGGTCATCCCAATCTCCCAGAACGTGCAAGTCAATAGATTGCATCCGCCCCAAGCCCCCAAACTCCGCTGTCATGCGCGGTAACGCCAGGATAGGCGTATGCGCTGGTGTCAACCATGCACCTTCCAGCCATGCGCCGGGATGCAACACCGCGCCAAAATTGGGAATATCACGCGGGACACCTGTTAGATATTGCAAGTCCGATGAAATTGGCAAGAAGGCCACATCTACTTGATGTTTTGCTAAAATTTGTTGAAAGCGTTGAATACGTTCGTCAAATACCATGTTTAAATCCATTTCGTGACTGTAAAAACTAGGTCGCATTATGGCAAAATCTTACGCTACTTGCAAAGAACCATCACAGATAATTGGAAAGTTGTCGTCATCATGACCTATTCTTCCCTCTCCGGCATCCGCGTATTGGATTTTTCGCGGGTATTAGCCGGACCATTTTGCACAATGATGCTTGGTGATTTGGGCGCAGATGTGATTAAAGTAGAGAACCCACAAGGCGGTGATGACACACGTACATGGGGGCCACCCTATGCACAGACATCACCACCCCTTAGCGCCTACTTCTACTCTGTTAATCGCAATAAGCGCAGTATTACGCTGGATTTAACAAACCCAAGTGACCAGCAAATTGCCCGCAAGTTAGCTGAGCGTAGTCATATCATCGTAGAAAATTTTAAGCCGGGTCAGATGTCCGCGTTTAGCTTGGGTTATACGGATTTAAAAGCCAGTCATCCTGCATTAGTCTATTGTAGCATCACAGGTTTCGGGCAGACCGGAGTTTATAGCCAGAGGCCGG
>DAIMZF010000252.1:0-2763 GCA_036734085.1 Aggregatilineales bacterium | reverse complement strand
CCTTGCTGGCGATTTTCCCATGCAAACGGGTTAGCGAAGCCATCCGCTTGTAGTACATTGCCCATGACAATAGCGGGTCTCGGCGCATCCCCCCGTGATGTAACGATATCAATGGACAATATAACCACTCCAGCGACTAGGACTGCGCCTACAAGGATGAGCAAAATCTTTTTAGACATGGCTTTATGGGGTATCCTGTAATCAGTTTACTTGTGTTTCTATCATTGTGGCTTAAGCAGTTAGCGGTATAATCATAATCAACTTTATAAGCATTAGGGATAGAATGTTACCATGATTGAGGTCGTAATTGACAGTATTCGCGTCAGTTTGATGTCTCAGCACCGCGTTGTCATTCTTAAGGATGTAAACAGCGATCGCTTGCTCCCTATCTGGATTGGCCCCTACGAAGCGGACGCCATCACCAGTGAGCTACAAGAAGAAGCGCCGTCCCGCCCGATGACACATGACTTGCTCAAATCTATCATCTACGAACTCGGCGGTCGGATGGTGCATGTGTACATTAGTGAATTGCGGAATGATGTATACTATGCGCGGTTGGTGGTCGACATGGACGGGCGTCAGGTAGAAATTGACTCGCGCAGTAGTGACGCTATCGCGCTGGCAGTGCGGGCTAAAGTGCCGATTTTCGTCTCCGAAGCTGTGCTGGAACGCGCAGGAATCCGCCCGGATGAAGATGTGCAGAACCAGATAGAAGACGAGCCACGCGAGATGGGCGAAGACAAATTGAGCGCCTTTGCGGATTTTGTCAACTCGCTGGACTTGGACTTGGACGAAGACGAAGAAAACTAAGTCTTCCCTGCACAAGTTAAACATGCTGAAGATAACGGTGGGCTGTTTTGACGGCGCACCGTTTTGTTATCTTGTTTTGACCACGATTGAAAGAACCCGATGAACGCGATACCGGATGCTCCCTTTAGCGTAGAGGCGGAAGAAGCCGTACTCGGCGCGGTGCTGATTAACCCGAATACGTTTTTAAACGTCGCCGCCTTCCTCGCGGCGGAGGATTTTTTCCTGCTTCGTAACAGATACATCTGGCAAGCGATTGCGCGGTTGTACGAAGCTCGCGAACCTGTAGACCATCTCACCGTTCAGCAGACGTTACACAGCATGGGCATCTTAAATGAGATTGGTGGCACGGCTTATCTGCTCCAACTCGTCAACAACACACCGACTTCTGTCCATGCGGAAATTTACGGTCGTATCGTGGAGCGTTTAGCGGTACGGCGGCGCTTGCTCTCCGTTGCGGATGAGATTAAAGGCTTAGCCCGCAACGAAGATATCACGGTAGAACAGGTCGCATCGGAAGCAGAGGCTAAGCTATTCGGCGTGACTGACCGCCAGACTAAGCGCGAATTCCGCACGATGAACGATGCCGTCAATGAATATTTTGACCGTATCGAACACATGATGCACACGCAAGTCTCGCAGATGGGCGTGCCGTCCGGCTTTCGAGATTTAGATGCGCTGTTGGGCGGCTTCCAAAAATCGGACTTGCTTATTTTTGCAGGCAGGCCCGGCACAGGCAAGACAAGTTTTATGCTGTCTTCGGCGGTGAGCATGGCGCGACTCGGTGCGCGGGTGGCCTTCTTCACGATGGAAATGGGCGTTGACCAACTGGTTCAGCGCATGGTCTCTATGGAGACTGGAATCAGCACACAAAACTTACGTTTGGGCAAGCTCAATCAGCAGGAATATTCGCGGTTTGTGGAGGCGGCAGGGCGCATCAGCCGTTTTCCTATTTATATTGACGATACCCCCGCACTGAACCCTATACAGATGCGAACCAAGATGCGGCGCTTAAGCCACGAATTCGGCGTAGACGCAATTTTTGTGGACTATCTGCAATTGATGAACGCGGGTGGGCAATACCAGAATAACCGCGTGCAAGAGGTCAGTTACATCAGCCGAGCGTTAAAAGAACTTGCGCGTGAGTTAAACGTGCCGATTTTTTCCGCCGCGCAGTTATCCCGTGCGGTAGAGCAACGGCAGGATAAACGCCCGGTGTTAAGCGACCTGCGCGAGTCCGGCTCTATTGAGCAAGATGCTGATATTGTGATGTTTCTCTATCGTGATGCGCTGTACAATGAAGCAACGGAATTTCCAAATCAGGCCGATGTCATCGTCGCCAAGCACCGTAACGGGCCTACCGGCGTTGTCTCGCTCTACTTCGAGCAATCCCTGACCAAGTTTATCGACGGCGTGACCCGCCGTGTTGATTTAGCGGATATGTAAACATGACGACGCAGTTTAAAGGTTTTCCACCTGGCAAAGACTCACTCACGCAGATTCCGAGCGCGTTTTTTAACGATTTGCTCCCGTTGATTGATAATTTGGCGGAATTGAAAATTGTGTTATTCTGCTTTTGGGCATTACCCCAACGGGCGGCGGATTTCCCGTACCTCACCCGGCGGGACTTCACCACTCACCAGGCATTCATGGCCGGGTTAAAAGTTGTTGATCCTACCTCAGATGCAGAAGCCACACTGGATGATGGCCTTGCACGGGCGGTCAGGCGCGGCGCGCTTGTGGCCGCCAGCGTTGCGCGTGAGGATGAGCCACCGCTTATGCTGTACTTTGCGAATACGGAACGCGGCAGGGCAGGCGCAGAGCAGGTTAGGCTGGGGCATTGGCGACCCAATACGGCGGAACATCCGGTACAAATCTTGCCGGAGCGCCCGAATATCTACAAGCTGTATGAGAGCAACATTGGCCTGTTAACGCCCCTCATCGCGGACGAACTTA
>DAIMZF010000251.1:0-2790 GCA_036734085.1 Aggregatilineales bacterium | reverse complement strand
CCAGAGACACGGCAAGCCGAACATCAATGGAGCGAATGGGCGTATCAAAGTGAAGACGATTGTGAAGAACTGAGCGCCTGTATACGATGCCACGAGCAAAAAACACGCAATGAGCATCAATGGGGCGATTGGTTTTATCCAGACTTGCACACATGCGAACAAGTCTGCAAGTGTAAACGGTGCAAGAGTCAAAATCCACAAACACAACAGGCAGATCATAGATGGGGGCAGTGGGTTTACAAAAAACCGGGTAGCTGTGAACTTGTTCGCTATTGCCAAATCTGCCACGAAGCAGACCCCACAGAAAAACCAGCAGAGCATAAGTTATCGTGGCGGCAGGATACAGCACAAAATGAAGCCTGTCGCTGGATAAAACAATGTGATACTTGCGGGCATATTGAGGAACACAGCCGCCGCCATGAACTCATCTGGCGCGGAGAAGGCGAATTCCAGCTTTATCAGAGTCAATATGTTTGTAAGTATTGTGGTTTTGTGGAGCAAATAAAAGATAGATACTAGGGCGTTTTCATATGCTGGCGGCTTGTGCAATTGCCTTATTTTTAAGGCATTGTATGGGTAAAACATGACGCTTGCGTGATAAATATAACTACTGTTCCCCCATGTTTTCATACATGATGGTAGTAAAGTATGGGGGTAAAAACGATGAAATTTGTCATTTTGTACGGCTCCAACGAAGGCCAAACGGAAAAAATCGCATCTTATATGGTCGATGTGCTGTATAGCAAAGGCCATTTTGCGACGGCGTTTCACCTCAAGGACTTGCCCACAAGGTTTGATTTAACGCAGTATGACGCGGTGCTTATCGGCGCGTCTATCCATGCAGGGCAATATCAGGATTATGTCGTTAGGTGGATTCAGAATCACCGGGCGGTGCTGGATAACATGCCCAACGGGTTCTTCTCGGTCTGTTTGACCGCCAAAGACAACAACCTACAAGACCACGAAGCAGTCGAAGGCTATATCAGTAATTTCATCGCCAAGACGGGCTGGCAACCTAAACAGGTGGAATCGTTTGCGGGCGCACTTCGTTGGGAGCGTTATGGCTGGTTTAAGCGCCTGCTGATGCGGAATGTGGTCAAGAGTAAATCCGGTGAAAACGCGGATACGTCGCGCAGTGTGGAGTTCACCGATTGGGATGGTGTGAAGGCGTTCGCGCTGTCGATGGGGTAGGTGGTTCGCGGGTTCTACGGTCTCGCCTCGATGACGGGTCAGCATTTTAATCCGGTGCTGGCCTGTCAAACACCCCATACACCCATCGGTAGCCCTCGCGGGAGTAGCCTTCTTCCTTCTTGCTCTGGATGTGACCGGAGTCCGTCAGGAAGTCCAGCAGGGTGACATCGTAAGGAGTCAGGCGACGCTTGCCTAGCCCCTGCGCGATTTGGGCGCGGGTCAACCATTGATTGCGGCGCTTGTGGATGGCATCCAGTATTTTCTGGGCATGTGCCGTGATGCGGTTGGGTGGCATAGGTTAATCTCATAAAATATAGTTTAAATACTATGTGACATAGTACCACAAAGTGCGCTCTTTACTGTGTTATAATGTGGAAAATATGACACGGGGCGACAATCAGAGAAGATTGGCGCTCACCTGAGCATGACTGATGTATAACTCATAAAACTACAATCTTTTTACCTGCATACAATTTGTGTTAACCTATAGGCAGGTTTTAACTTACAGCATAATCTATGGGGCTACGTTTTGCATTCATCAAACGAAGAATATAGAAAAATACAAGCTATCGCCCGTGATATTGCCAAAACCCTGCAGGAAGACAGCAGTCAAGGTAAGCCCTTCCGACAGATTGAAAATATCGTCCGATGGTCTGGGGAAGAATTTGCGCGCGATTTAGTGCGGCAGACGCTGGAGATAGAGGCGGCAGGCGGCATGATGACCAGTGATGGAACGCGCCGCCGGACGTTAGGGGGGGTATTCTTCTATATTGCACGCGAGCAACTCCCCGAAGATATTCGGGCACAGGTGTTTTATTCTTGGGTGGTGCGGGCTAGAGAGCGTCAGAGAAGAGAATCACAGTTTGAGCCGTTCGAGTGGGAGTCCCGCGTTGGCCTCATCCAACAGCTTATGAGTCAACAAGGGGAGGTTGAAGAAGTGAAAATTATCTTGCAGGGGCGTCCCGGTACGATTGAACGGCGGCAGAATCTCGTTATCACCACATTGCAACACACCCTATCCGATACGATGTCTATGCCACGTGGCGTGCCGCATCCGTCAACACTTGCCATGCCCTACACGCTTTACATCAGCGTGGGGCAGTGGGAAAAAGTCGAACGGCAAATCGAAAAACATACCGACGATGAACTCATTGTAGAGGGCTTCGCCGGGTTTGACGAAGAAACAAACGGCATGGCGGTCTTTGTGATGGCGATTACCACGAATAAGCTGAAGAAAAAAGGAAAGAGTGGTAAAAACGAAACCGACCCCAAAGAGGCCAAGTCCCGCGCTAAACCAGAGCGCAAACCGCGCCGCGAAGACGCCGAAGACAAACCCAACAATAAAGGGGGGGCGGCCAACGTGCCTTTCGCGCCTGCCCGCCTGGTGGATGAGAAAAAAGAAGAACGCGCGTCTTTGCCCGAAGTTGAAATCAACGTGCCGGAAGGCATGGCGGAACCTGAAGCCAAGAAATATGTTGATTTACACCGGGCGGCGGCCACTTACCGCCAGCGCATCGCGGACATCACCGCGAAGCCATCCGACCAGCAATTCGGGCTGGAGATGACGCAGAAGCTCCTGACCAACACCGAGAAGCAAAT
>DAIMZF010000250.1:0-2816 GCA_036734085.1 Aggregatilineales bacterium | reverse complement strand
TTACCGCGTTGATTTCGCCTACGCGGGCGCGACGCGCTTCTTCGCGGGCGTTTTGTAGTCTGCGCTCGGCAATATCGGCAAACTGCCCCAGCAGGCGGTACTGCTCCGGCATGATGGCACGGCCCGCCTCACGTTTTTCCAGAATGAGGCTGACTTCCGCTAGCAGATCGGCAGAGTCCACGATAAGGTCTACCAACGGCGGCGAGTCAATCTTGGCGATGGCGTCGCTGACGGCTTCGGTCAGGCTTTTGATGTCGATACGCCATCCGGTGAGCTTGGCGGCAAGGCGTGCGTTCTGCCCTTCCCGGCCAATGGCTAAGGAAAGTTGATCATCTGGAACAACTACAACGGCAGTACGGCCTGCATCGGGGTCGTCATCCAGGTAGACGCCTGTCACCCGTGCGGGGCTGAGTGCTTTTTCGATGAACATTTCCTGCTTGGGATTCCACTCAATCACGTCAATTTTTTCTTCGTGAAGCTCTTTGACGATGTTTTGAATACGAATACCACGCATCCCGACACACGCCCCTACCGGGTCGATACCGTCTTGCAGGGCGACAACAGCGACCTTAGAACGATACCCGGCTTCGCGGGCGATGTTTTTAATCTCTATCTGGCCGTTATAAATTTCCGGCACTTCAAATTCCAGCAAGCGGCGGAGCATATTACGGTGGCTACGGCTGACGATGATTTGCGGGCCGCGGTTAGACTTTTTAACTTCCATCACATAAACACGCAATTTATCGTGGGGGCGATACCGCTCGTCCTTGATTTGTTGCGCCTTAGGCATGATGGCTTCCGCACGGCCTAGACTGACCGTGACCATGTTGTTGTTCACACTTTGGATGGTGCCGTTAACAATGTCGCCCTCTTTTTCGATGAATTCATCATAGAGCGCATTGCGTTCGGCCTCCCGGATTTTTTGGAGGATAACCTGCTTGGCAGTCTGGGCGGCGATGCGTCCAAACTTCTTCATCGTGCCTTCGATTTGTACCATGATGATGTCGCCGAGTTGACACTCTGGCTCATAAAAACGGGCGCGTTCGAGGTCTACTTCTGTGTCAGCATGTAGAACTTCTTCTACAACCTCTTTTTCCACAAGGATTTTGGGGCGTCCAGTCACAGGGTCTACATAGGCTTCTACACGTTGGGCGGCACTCGCGTTAGTATCTCGCCGATAGGCGGATACAAGCGCGGTCTTCAGGGCTTCGAGTACCGTATCCTGCGGTAAAGCACGGATTTCGGTAATCTCGTTAAAGGCTAATTCAAATTCGTTTTTCACAGGTGCTTTACTCCAACAGCCCTATGGTCGGTCACATATAACAGAAAAAGTGGGGTGAACCCACTTTTTCGGCGTCTTATCTGTGCCTGAATGGTAGCACGTCAGGCGGCATGGTGTCAAGGCACGGAAGCGGCCTGCTTACCGTGAAAATCGCCTATTGTTTGAAGAATTTACCCAGTGAAAAGGGTATCAAAACACTTGCACCGGGCGGGTTAATGCTGGCCGCGTTACTCGTTGACTTCTTCAGGTTCCTCAAGGACAGTGGCAGGGTCAAAGGGTGGGAACTTGAGCACACGATTATAAGCTGTATCCGCAACGTAGACATACCCGGCTTCGTCCACTGCAATACCGCCCATGTCGCCAAACTGGGACATATCCGGCACCCCCCCCTCTGCCCGGCTACCAAAAGAGCCGATGCAATCGCCCTGTGTATTGAGCACCAACACGCGGCGGTCATCGGGGTCGGTCACGTATAGCAAGTCACGTTCTACATCGAGCGCCAGGTAAGGACGGTTGCCCGTGCCTTCACGCCAGGCGCGGATGTCGTAGTTCTCTATAAACACACCTGTTGCGGCATCGAACACGGCGATACGCTGATTCCATGTGTCCGCGATGAACAAGCGGCCATCGGGGTGAATGACAATGCCGGACGGCTCGTTTAAGTCACCGCTACCTGCCCCACCTTGCCCGACATCAAAGCGGTATGTGCCATCGGGCGCGTAAACGCGGATGCGTTTGTTGCCTGTGTCGGAGATAAAGACGTTGCCTTCCGGGTCGAGCGCGATGTCACGCGGGCCCCAGAAGCCATCATTGGGGATGGCCGCCGCGCCGAAGCCGTCAGTCTGTGCGCGACCCCAGCCAGTGATATAGTCAAACCCAGGGTCGAACACACGCACGCGGAAGTTCCATGTATCCACAACAAAGATTGTACCATCGGGCGCAATGGCTAACCCATTGGGGCGATTAAAGAACGCGCCATCCTGCCCGGCAGTGCCCGGTTGCCCGAAGGTGTTTACGGGTTCGCCGCTAAGGGTGAAGATGTTGATGCGTGCGCCCGCGTCGCTATCGTTGGAGACATAAAGCAGACTATCGGCTACTTCCAGGCCAATGGGACGCACAAGCGGATTGGCGGGGTCTGCGAAGGTTGTTTCCGCAAACAGCCGCACATAATTATCCGCGCAGAGGTTAGGGCGAACTTCCGTGAAGAGATTTAAGACCTGTGTATCCCCGATGCCATACTGCCAGACCTGCGCGGCAACATCACGGCGGATGTAGACAAATAGCGGGTCGCTGACCGGCCATTGTGTGAGGGAATAGGACGGTGGGCGGAAGCCAGTGGGGGTTTCCGCCTGACGCGCTTGTTCGTAGCGGTCATAATCGCGTGACCACCAAATATCGAATAAACCGCGCCGCTTCAGGTTTTCGTTGGCGGCGGAGAAATCCATCAAGGCATTGACGCCCTGCGCGTTGAGGTTGAAGTAATCCTGCATGGGCCACCACATACGCACGTAGTCGAATTGCTGGTAAGCGTCTT
>DAIMZF010000249.1:0-2836 GCA_036734085.1 Aggregatilineales bacterium | reverse complement strand
CATAATAAGTGGCCGTAATCCGGCGTGGGCGCGGCAGAGTATTCTTCAGCCGGACACGCACAAATTTAACGGGGTCTTCCGGTGCGCCATAGTAGGACACAGTTTGTTTGACTCCGTAACACTGATGCTCAAACACGGTATAGCCAGCACCATGACGCACAAGATAGGGCTTGCCCGACCCCGCCGGTAACGGGGTGGGTGACCAGACCAGGCCTGTTTCCTCATCCCGCAGATAAATTGCTTCGCTTGGCATATCAATAACCGGATCATTCCGCCAGTTGGTCAGGCGATTTTCTCCGCTATTATAAGCCCACGAGTACCCGCCGCCGCTTTCGGTGACGATGAAGCCGCCTTTTTCATTAGCAATGACATTTGTCCAGGGGGCGGGGGTTGTATGCTCTGCTGTCGTGTAAATGACATACTCACGGCCATCGGGCGTAAAACCACCATAGCCGTTATCGAATTGCAGGTCTGTAGGCCGTTGTACTTGCTCGTTGGTCTCTGTGTCGGATTGCGCCAGTACAGGTGTGAATCTCGGCAGGCTAGCGGGATAATCGTGATGCAGGGTGAGTTGTTCCGCTAGCGTTCCGTTTTTGGCTTGCAGATAAATACGTGCAGTCGCCCGCAGTTGCACCCGATTAGCTTCGCCTAATTGCTCATTACGCAGGATGAAGATGCCGTCATGCCGACTCAGCCATATTTCACTGTGCATACGCGAAATCAGGTTATGTAAGTGGGCATAGAGTGCCTGATCATAGCCAGTATCGTGCATATTGAGGATCACAAGTGTGGATTTGATGCCGCGATTGCGCCAGAAAGTATGCGCCTGAATCATCTCACGTACAATGCCTAGTTCGTCAATTTCACGGACTTCTATCAGGATAATCGGGTGTTCGCCCGAAATCCCATGAGACCACAAGCCGGGTTGTGATAGGGTGTTCGCGGCCAGTGTTTGTGCATCCGCACGAAACATCGGATGTGGGTATGTAAGCGCGGAGAACAGTGTTTGGATACGTTGCACGGCGGTTGTATCCAGCTTCATATGATGCAGTTCGCGCTCTACGCGGTAACGGGACTGTTCAATCACATGCTCGATGTGATCCCATGAACTATAGGCCTGTGCCTGGTCAATAATTTGCGGGCGGTCATCACTCGCCATCGTCAGGTAAACCACCTTGACTGTACTATAAGGGGCAATTTCTATCTCGTGTGCCAGCGCCATCACCGGGTCAAGTGTTGCGCCGGTTGTTCCGCTCAGGGCGATACGATCGCCTGTTAACGCCTGGGGCGCGTGGATGTTACGGTTTCGCCCGACAAATTTCGCACGGTCTGTCTCGTATTGCGGGGATATTGCTTCGTCCTTAATCATCATGCGGTGCAACACGAAAAGGGGTTCATCGTGGATTGAACGCAAACGGCGCTGGAAAATCAACGATTGCAGGTCTGGCAGATATTCGCCTTCAATAAACATCTTATTGAACGCTTGATGTCGCTGGTCGCTGACTTGCGGGGCAAGAACCAATTCACCGTAGCTACATAGCGTGAGTCGGCGGCTGTCCGCACTATGGTTCGTCAGCGTCAGGTATCTTATCTCTACATCATCATCCGGTGCGACGATAATTTCCAACCGGGAAGTCACATCATAATCACGGCGCACGAACTCTACTTTATGCGGGAAGAAGGTGCAATTCAGACGATCCGGCATCCCATTGACGGGTTGATAGCCCGCAGACCACAATTGACCCTTTTCTTCATCACGGATATAAAGCCATGTGCCCCAATCATCCAGCGTGGTATCCGCACGCCAACGGGTCAATGCCCGATTATCCCACTGGCTATATCCGCTTCCGGCGCTGGTGATCATCACGCCATAACGCCCATTAGAAAGATAATGTGCGTTGGGCAAGGGCGACTCCACAGGCGCATCCCATGGGGATGTACTCAGGCTTGTGGGTTGCACTTCCAGATTGCTTTCCTCAGTTGTTTCATCGACTTGCTTGATTTGCTGGGGGATTTGTTCCAGCAATAACAGTTCCACACTCTTGATGCTTGGGTCTGCATGAAAACGGTTTACCATGACATCCTGTTGTAGGAAGTTCGTCAACGTCACGAATGTCATCCCTTGATGATGCGCCATGTATTCGTTGACTATGGCTTGCTCGGAACCCAGAGGCAGGCGTGCGGTTGTATAGTCGATGGCCTCAACCAGGCCATAAGTATCGAGTGCTTGCATTTGGTCGAACAGACGCAGGTTTTCAACGACTGCGACCGGTCGCAGCGGCAGAGCAAGCAGGGAGGCATACGGCGCGATGACATGATCCAAATCCTGACCACGCTTGAGCGCCAGGTCTGGCACGCCAAAAGCCCGATATTGATAATTTTGATTGATGTCAAACGCATAAAAGCCCGATTCCGAAATTCCCCAGGGGGTGCGATGTTGCTTGCCATAGGCAATTTGTTTGGAGACTGCGGCATCCGCGCTATCGCTGAGTAATGTATGGGCTTCGTGCCGCATGAGCAACATCGGCATTAAATACTCGAACATCGTGCCGCTCCATGAATGCAATACCTGCTTTCTGCCAAGCAAAATCATGGGGCGACCCAGATGTACCCAGTGTTTGTAGGGCGCGTCGCCTTTAGCGATGGCGATGTAACTTGCCAGACGCGCTTCTGAGGCCAGCAAATCATAATGATTGGGGTCGGCTTGTTCGTTCTCGACATTATAGCCAATGCGGAACAAATGACGTTCTTCGTTATACAAAAAGCGGAAATCCATCGCCGCTAATTCTTGCTCAATCTGAGATTGAATCTCATCAAAATTAGCCAGCAAGTCCGA
>DAIMZF010000248.1:0-2939 GCA_036734085.1 Aggregatilineales bacterium | reverse complement strand
GCGTCGCCCGACCCCTCAGACGACAAAGCGCGTGCTGTATGACGGTTCACGTCGGACAGGGAAACGGAGTGGTAACACGACGTTTTAGCGCGGTCTGAGGGGGAGCAAGCTAAAAGCTTGTCACTCAGTTGCCGTGAGGGCTTGGTGCGCCATGCTTACATGGCACACCGCCAACAATGCACCGGGGTGCTTGTTGGCATGTCGGCTTGCTCCGCCACGCCGACCGGACGCACCTGCGGCGCGTCCGACAAAAGCCACAATGCCACCGACCACTATTCGCCTATGACCATCGTTTATGCCATAATCAACGCACACTCATGATAATTGAACAGATAAGAAACGGTAACCGATGACCGACCGCACCAATGACCACATTAGTCAGGACGAGATTAATGCCATCCTCTGGAAGGCGTGCGACACGTTTCGCGGCACGATTGACCCCAGTGAATACAAGAATTACATCCTTGTGATGCTGTTTGTGAAGTACATCAGCGATGTATGGCGCGACCGTTACGCCGCGCTGATGGCGCAATATAACAACGAGGAATCTCGCGTGCAACGTCAGCTACGCTATGAGCGTTTTGTGTTGCCGGAAGGATGCGACTATTACACGCTCTACGCTCAGCGCAATGAGTCGAATCTTGGTGAAATCATCGACATCGCGCTGGAGAAGATTGAAGATGCCAACAAGGAGAAGCTGGAAAGTGTCTTCCGCAACATCAATTTTAATAGCGAAGCCGCGCTCGGACGCCCCACCCAGCGCAACGAACGGCTAAAGAACCTGTTGACGGACTTCAACGACCCGCGTCTTGATATGCGTCCGTCGCGCATCAACGGCATAGACATCATCGGCAACGCTTACGAATATCTGATTGGCAAATTCGCCAGTGGAGCGGGCAAGAAGGCGGGCGAATTCTACACGCCACCGGAAGTGAGTTTATTACTGGCAGAATTGCTCGATCCGCAAAGCGGCGACCGCATTTGTGACCCGGCGTGCGGCTCTGGCTCGTTGCTGATTAAGTGCGCCCAGCGCATCCCCACCCGTAATTATTCGGTGCGAGCGCAGGAGGCCAACGGCGCGACGTGGGCGCTGTGTATGATGAATATGTTCCTGCATAACATCGACGTGACCACACATCACATCAAATGGGGCGACACGCTCAACGATCCGCAACTGGTCAGCGATAGCCAGACGCTGGAACGCTTTAACGTGGTGGTAGCCAATCCGCCGTTCTCGTTGGATAAATGGGGCGCGGACAACGCCGATAAAGACCGTTACGGACGCTTTCGGCGTGGTGTACCACCCACCAGCAAGGGCGATTATGCCTTCATCAGCCACATGATTGAGACGACCTATCTTGAGCCGTCGCAGAATGGGCGCGTTGGCGTAATTGTGCCACATGGCGTGCTGTTTCGTGGTGGGGCAGAGGGCAGAATCCGCCAGCAGTTGATTGACGAGAATCTGCTGGATGCGGTGATTGGCCTGCCGGAAAACCTGTTCTTCGGCACGGGCATCCCCGCCGCTATCCTGATTTTCAAGCGCAACCGCCGCGATGACCGTGTGATGTTCATCGATGCCAGCCGTGAGTACCGACAGGGCACGACACAAAACGTTTTGCGCGAGAGTGACCGCGAGAAGATTGTGGCGACGTATCGGGCGCGGCGGACGGTGGACAAATACGCCTATCTAGCGACGCGGGACGAGATCGCGGAGAACGACTATAACCTGAACATCCCGCGCTATGTGGACACGTTCGAGCCTGAAGCGCACGTGGATATGCCCGCCGTGAATGCCCAAATCCACGACTTGCGCGGCAAGCTGGCCGACGTTGAAGCGCGGATGCAATCGTATTTGAAGGAGTTGGGGCTGGATGGCTAAACTGCCCAATGGGGATAAGGCGGTTGTACCTCTGGAAAAGCTCGTCGGTTATTCGTTGAATCCGGAGCATACAACGGGCAAACATAAAGCGAGGGTTTTCAAAGCGGCGCTAGGCTTAACACTGGATGATGCGCCGTTTTTGCGGGAAAAACTGTTAGATATTGCCAGCACACATGAGGCCGCCCCACAAGAACCAACACCCTATGGTGAACGGTATGTGATAGACTTTGAATTGACGACAACAGCAGGGACTGCCTTTGTCCGTAGTGCATGGATCGTGCGTAAGGATGAGGATTTTCCGCGCCTGACAAGCTGTTATGTGATTGAAGGATGATGAACCATGAACATACATGACGTGATTGCCCTGTTGGAAGACCTGCCCGAACATAACTTGAAACGCGGACAGGTGGGCACGATTGTAGAAGAATGGGAACCCGGCGTTTATGAAGTGGAATTTGCCGACACAAACGGCGTGACTTATGCGATGGTGGCGTTACCCGCCGCGCAGATGATGCTCTTGCGTTGGCAACCCGCACAGCAGAGCGCGTAACGCATTTGAAGGGGTTGGGGCTGGACTAAAATGCCGTTCTGGAAATGTTATTATCATGTGATATGGGCGACTAAACACCGCCAACCAATCATCACATCGACTATAGAAACTGTGATTTACAGCGCGATTGAACGGAAATGTAGAGAACTGCCTTGTGAGCTTTTGGGCGTGAATGGCGTATCGGATCATATTCATATGGCGTTGACAATTCCGCCATCACAAAATGTTGCTTATGTGGTTGGTCAGATTAAAGGCGCATCATCGCGTGAAGTCAACCAGTCTTTTGATCTACCGGAACGATTTCAATGGCAGGAAGGCTATGGTGTACTGACTTTCGGTGAAAAGGTGATGCCGCTTGTGCTGGACTATATCGCCCGCCAGAAAGAACATCATGCACAGGATACCGCACTGGCTTACATGGAGCAAATGGATGAATGATTGCCTGATATTAACGCCAGTCAGCCAGCCAGATGCTCGAAGCATCCGGCTAAGGGTAGCCCGCTTCAAGCG
>DAIMZF010000247.1:0-3020 GCA_036734085.1 Aggregatilineales bacterium | reverse complement strand
CGTTGGAACAACGCAAACCCCAAGCCGACATGCTTTAGCTCATCCGCGCCGCTACCGCCGCCTGTGCCCAAAAAGTGCCAGCCATCGCTCAACAGCTTAGACATCTCCCACTCGGCTTCGCTCCGGTTGAGGACGCCTTCGGCCTCGTAGCCCGGCCCACGCTCCAGGATGAACACCACCATTTTGACTTCTTTTGCCATGTGCAATCTGCTCCCTGTTTTTTAGCACCTATAACCAGACTATAAAATCCAGCACGCAACACCTGATTATTTTTATAGAATTTAGTATACCCCACAAAGCCAAACCGCCCATTCATGGGCGGCGTGGCTTAAGCATACCTTAGGAGGAGGAGAGGTAGGGGTTTGTAGTGTTAGTTCAGCCGCATCGGTGCGGCGATTTTGACGAAGTGCGAATCCGGGTCGCGCAGTAGCGCGTATAAATGCTCCGTCGCCTCCGCTTGATTGTTGATTTCCAGTATGTGGATGTATCTGCCGAGTAGCTCGGTCACATCCTGAAAGCCTTGCTCATCCAGGCGGGAAATCTCCACCGTAGCACCGGCGGCGATGCGACGTTGCAAGGCCGGGATGTCCAGCCCCATTTTAAAGTCAATGCGTTGGTAAATGACGCCGCCACTCATCCCGGCGCACATCCATGGGCCAGGGTCACCCAGCACAAGGGCGCGGCCAGAGGTCATATACTCAAAAGCATATCCCTTCAGGTTGGCGCGTGCGCCGATGCCGCCTTCTTCATCGCGGATGGGCGTTTTAATCTCGCCACCGAAGATAACATCCGCACCACTTAAGCGGATGCAAGCACGGGTATCTGCATCTCCCTGCACGATGAATGACCCACCCTGAGCGCCATAAGCAAAACTTTTGCCTACCGACCCGTCCAGGCGTTCACCATTGTGGTTAAGCCCACGCAATACGGAAACTGTACCGCCCCGCGCACACTTCGCCACACCATCCTGAGCGCCGCCTTCCACCAGTACATCCACAGGCGCATCCAGGAAGGCGGCCAGGCCGTTGCCGGGTATTGCGGAGTTACTAAAGCTGAGATGCACGGCCTCAATCTTTTCGTAGCCTTGTATGTGGCCGCGTGTAATCGCGCCGACAAGGTGCGTGCCGAGTGCGCGGTCGTGTGCCATCACTTGTTCGTCGTCGTAGGTCATTTCATAATCACCGCGTCCGACTTGCTCTGCGACAATGGCGGTAATCTGCTTGCTGAGGGTGTTACGAGGACGTGTAAGGCGTCGCCCGCCGGGTTGGGATTGCTTCTTCGGGACAGGTGGCACGCGGCGGAGTAAAAGCGTTAGGTCAATGCGGTCGTGCATGTCAATTTGTTCCAGCAAGTCCGCACGGCCTACGATGTCCTGCACACGCTGAATACCCATCTTGCCCGCCCATAAGCGGATGTCGTCGGCCAGCATATTGAAGACATTGACAATCCCATGCGCGGAACCACGCTCTTCAAACGGGCGGAAGGCTTTAAAGCCCTTCATGTCCGCTTCTTCGCGTGTTTTTACATGCGTCGTAATGCCGACATGACACGTCCCATCATGACAGCCGCGACAGATGGTACAGCCGACGGCGACCATTGCCAGCGTGCCAAAGCCGACACGGTTCGCGCCCAAGCACATCATCTTCAGCACGTCGCGCCCGCTTTTCATCCCGCCATCACACCAGATTTCTACCTGGTCACGCAGGCCGCTCTCAATCAATGCCCGGTGTGCCAGCCACACGCCAATTTCCGCCGGTAGGCCGACATGCCGCAGAGCATGAGCGCGTGCCGCGCCTGTGCCGCCTTCATAGCCGGTGATGTTAATAATGTCCGCGCCAGCCTTCGCCACACCCACCGCGATGATGCCGACGCCGGGCACAACGGGTATTTTTACGCTGATGCGGGCTTCGGTGTTGGCGGTCTTCAACTCGTCGATGAGTTGAGCAAGGTCTTCGATAGAATACAGGTCATGGTTGTTGCTGGGCGAAATCAGGCCGACACCGGGCGTTGTACTGCGGGCGGCGGCGACTTGCTCCGTCACTTTATAGCCGGGCAGATGACCCCCTTCGCCGGGTTTCGCACCTTGCCCGATTTTAATTTCCAGCAGATAACAACTGTTTAAAAACTCAATATTCACGCCAAACCGCGCAGAGGCGATTTGCTGGCCGCGATTGTTAGGGTATTTGCCCATCACGTCCGGTAGTTCACCGCCTTCGCCGTTGACGCAGATGATATTGAGCAACGCGGCGGCCTCCGCATAGGATTTGTACGATAGCTCACCCTGCGAACCAAAAGACATCGCGCCGATGATGACGGGCATACTGTGTTCGCCGATGCTGATGTCCACCTTATCAGGGTCAATCGGCTCGCTGGCTTCCTTCAAGTTGATGACGTGACGGATGGAAACGGGCTGTTTGTTTTCCAGATTAAACAGGTGTTGGGTGAAGTCCTCTAGGGACATCTCGCCATGAGCAACATCTTCAATCTTCTTCCACATCTTAGGGAAGAAGCGGTCAGCATTCGCAAGGCGATTTTTCTTTTCGCCGCGTAGTTCGGCGGCGCGTTCTTCGGCGTCATCCTTCAACGCCGTCCACGTCATGCCGCGTCCTTCGCTCCCGTAATAATTGGGTGTGCCGAATACCGCCGCGACACCCTTTGCCAAGCCCACACTGCTAAAGCTGTGGCCGTAGCCGCGTAGCTCGTGGCATCCAATCGTGGAAGTGACTTTTTCCAGGCCTTTGGTCAGCACGCTGATGGTATTCTTCAGGCGTTGGAGTAATTCTTCATCGCTAGGGAGTTCTGAGGGTCGGCGGGGAGCAATCCCCATTGCGGTAGCATACAGCGCGTAGGGCAGGATGGCATTTGCGCCCATGCTGATGCACAACGCTAAATCGTGCAAATCCCGCAACGCACCGGAACGAAGCGCAATCCCGACACGGCGGCGCAGATTGTGGCCTTTTTTGTGTGTACGCAGGGCTTTATCAATCGCGGCGGTGACGAGCATAGGGTCTAACCATAGG
>DAIMZF010000246.1:0-3097 GCA_036734085.1 Aggregatilineales bacterium | reverse complement strand
TTTCTATTTCAGAGGCAGGCCGTGCAATGTCGAACTGGTCTTTGGTGCGGCAGTAACTATTGCCTACCATGCGCCCAACCGGGAAGTAAGCCTCCTGATTGACATAGCCGCCTTCACGGTAGATTGAATCTGCAAAGTGCATATGCTGAACCGTACCAATCACCAGATGCCCACCCCCAACGCCCTCATGAATGGTCACAATCTGATGTAAAACACATTCAAAATGAATAGGGCTTTCCTTCACACGGGGCGCGGCTACGGTCATGCTGGGTACAGCAGTCAGGCCAGCCCGTTTAAACTCATCGACTTCGGCGGGGGTTTCCACACTGGTGATGTTCATTGCCTCTACCAGTGCTTCGGTCACAAAATTTACCACAAATTCGCCCGTCGCCTGGATATTGTAGAATGTGTCCTTCTGGCGACCATCACTTGTGCGCGTGGTCGGGCAAAAAACAATCGTCGGAGGGTCGGAAGCGGCGGCTGTGAAGAAGCTATACGGCGCTAAATTCGGGATGCCATCACTGCTGATCGTACTCACCCATGCGATAGGACGCGGCATAATGCTCCCGGTGAGCAGTTTGTACGCTTGCTGTGCGGATAAATCCTGCGTGTTAATTTCCATGTCGTTGTCTCAAATGATTACTCCTAAAAAAGCCTGCAAAAAGCAGGCTGATAGATACTTCTTAAACTGGCTGATAACGTGCAAGTTGTTGATGGACAAATTCCTCAAGTTGCTCGAAAGACTCTAAAATCCACAATTGTTGATGTATTTCGTGCGGGCTAGGCTTCACTATACCCATTTCATCCGGGTTGAAGGGTGAACACTTCACATCGCCGGAGAAAGCAGTTTCGATCTCCTTATAGGAAGACATCAAGCCCGCGCCAAAGGCTTTGACTTCACCGTTTTCTTTGATGAGGCCAAATTCAATGGTATACCACCAGATGCTCCCTAACGCCTGGCGTGCTTGTCCATCTACAAGCAACATCAGGTTCGCATAAGCCAGCACTAAATCCGCATAGCGCGGATGTATCATCAACGGTAGATGACCAAACGCATCGTGGAAGATATCCGGCAATGGCGTATAGTCCAGGCTATCGCGCTCACGGATGTATTCCGTAACCAGAAAATTCTTTTTGACGAGATGTTCGAACCAGCTTTGGCCGTCGCTGTACTGTATTGGCGTGCTGACCAGTTCCCAACCGACACGAGTTTGATACTGCGTGTCGAGTTGCTCAAAATCCGGGATGTGCTGGCCTGTCATTCCCATGATTTGTTGCCCTTCCAGGTATAAACGGCACGCCCGTTTTTGCACACGCGGCATAGCTCGCTCATATAATATCTTCCACGTTTCGTGCTGATATTCCGTAAAAGTATAAAATGGTCGCTTAGACATTTTGCACCTCCTCCTTGCTAGGTCATTATACGTCGTCGCCGTCCATCCACGATGATTGATATTCTGGTTTTTCAAATTCCAGTGCGTCGATTGCGATATGTAAGGGATTAAATGTATCCACCATAACAGCCAACTCTTCGGTTTTCTCCAGGCCGATACTGGCTTCTGTTGCTCCCGGTTGCGGGCCGTGTGGCAATCCACTGGGGTGCAGGGTGATGTCGTAGCGATCTATGCCCTTGCGGGACATAAAATTGCCATCGCAATAATAGATCACCTCATCACTGTTGACATTGCTATGATTATACGGTGCAGGGATGCCTTCGGGATGATAGTCGAACAAGCGGGGTACAAAACTACACACGACAAAGTTCCAGCCTTCAAACGTTTGATGCACAGGGGGAGGTTGATGAATGCGCCCGGTAATTGGCTCAAAATCGCGCACGTTAAAAATCCATGGATACAAATAGCCATCCCAGCCCACAACATCAAACGGATGGTGGTCAAGCACATGGCGGCTTATCGCATCGCGCACCTTGACACGCACTTCAAATTCACCTTTTTGCACAACAGGCTCCAACGCTTCTGGCGTGCGGATGTCCCTCTCGCAGTACGGTGAATGCTCCAGGAACTGACCAAACTTGTTTAGGTAGCGTTTGGGTGGCTCAATCTGGGATTTTGACTCAATCACGAAGAATCGGGCTTCGGCTGTGTCCAACATTATCTGCCACGTTGTCCCAAACGGGATGATGATATAATCTCCCGGTTCAAACGGTAAGCGCCCAAACTGGCTGTGTAGCGTACCGCGCCCTTCATGCACAAACCAGACTTCATAAGCCTGTGCATTCCGATAGAAATAATCCATACTCTGCATCGGGCGACTGGTTCCGAGTACCACATCCTGATTGCCCATTAAGGTGCGCCGCGCGGATACAGCATCTCCGCCAGCCGGAATATCTACCGTGCGAAAGGCACGATGCCGGATTGCACCGAAGTCTACATATTCTGGTTTGGCCGCGCCTAAATGCTCGGTATGTTTGATACGTGGGGGCAGAAAGTGATGATACAAAATAGACTGAATGCCATGAAATCCCTCCAACCCCATGACTTCCTCACGGTAGAGTCCGTCGTCCGATTTACGGAATTGAGTGTGGCGTTTATGTGGTATATCGCCTAATCGTCTGTAAAATGGCATAAGTAATACTCCTAAAATAAAGGTAACTATTCAGACATTTCAGACACTTAAAACTTCCATTTTTCGTGAAGACTGTACGGTTTGCTCTTTAAGCTATTGCTATCAGGTGATTGTTTACGGCTACTAAGGCTTTTTTAACCGACGGGTCTTCAAAGATGTGAATGTGTGCCTATTGCTCTCTTAATCATAACACGAAGCTAAATGATGTTGATATGTTATTCTCTATGGAGGAGTGGCGAATCTCACTCCTTAGGACTTATACAAAAGCCTTGCAAACGCAGTTGAGATCGCATGTAGTCATCGAGAAAGTCCATGCTTGAGTCGATAGACGCTGGAAGCTATGATTTGCGCGATATGCCGCACGTATCAAGTACTCAATTTCGCACCAACTAAGCGACAAAGAGTAAGTTGGAAGCGATGAGGTGTGTCCGGTTAAGGTGATGAACAAGAAAAGACCCAGCAGAGCATGGTAATCTGATAAAGATAGTTGTTAGAAAGACAATATTTATAT
>DAIMZF010000245.1:0-3131 GCA_036734085.1 Aggregatilineales bacterium | reverse complement strand
CACGTCACTGACCACCCCAATCGGCGTGAATACCACATCACGGAAGATGGCTTCAAATGTTGTTTGCGCTTGCGGCGGAACTTCAACCACAAAGCGCGTCAAGGACTCGGAGAATAAGCCCTGCACCAAATCACCGCTTAAGGTTACTTCCGCACCCAGCCGCCCCGCGATGCACATTTCCGCCAGCGTCACAGCCAGGCCGCCTTCGCTCACATCATGGCACGCCCGTACAGCCCCCGTGCGGACGGCCTCATGCACCGCCTTCAGGGTATGCAATGCGTCCCGGTTCGGTTGTGGCACGTCACCACCTGCCATGCTGTGCGCCATATGGTAGTGGCTACCGCCTAGCTCCGCCTTTGTCTCTCCAATTAAGTAGAGTGCATTCCCCGCCGTTTTAAAATCCATCGTGACGGTCTGCGTCACATCCGGCACAATGCCCAATGCGGAGATAACCAGCGTGCCCGGTATCGCATGGCGTTCACCATCTGCCCCCAGATATTCATTATTCAGGCTGTCCTTGCCACTGATGAACGGCACAGCATAAGCAATCGCCGCATCATAGCACCCCTGCGAACACCGCACCAGTTCACCCAATCTGTCCGGCAGGTTAGCATTCCCCCAGCTAAAATTATCCAGGATTGAGACTTGCGCGGGGTCAGCACCCACAGCAACCACATTTCGCATCGCTTCATCGACCGCCGCCCATGCCATCGCGTAAGGGTCAAGCGCCGTGTACTGCGGGCAATACCCCACCGCCAACGCCGCGCCGCGTTCGCCCGCCACCGGGACAAGCACCGCCGCATCACTTGGCCCATCATTCTGTACACCCACCAACGGCTTAATCGCTGTCGCGCCCTGTACTTCGTGGTCATATCGGCGGATAACATCCTCTTTGCTCCGCACGTTGGGCATCGCCAGCATTTTGAGGAGTGTTTTTGTGTAGTCTTCATCCACAATGCGCCGCGCTTCTTCTCGCTTGGCCGGAATCCATTCCGCGTTCAAGTGGCGTTGCGGCAGGCCATCATGCAAAAAGTCCATCGCCACATCGCCCACCAGCGTGTCACCATAGCGCAAGGTCAGGCGTCCGGTCGGCTCGTAAGTGCCGATGACCACCGCTTCCACATCTTGCCCATCACAGATAGCCTTCAGCCGTTCCCAATGGTGCGGCGGCACTGCCAGCACCATGCGCTCCTGCGCTTCACTTAGCCAAATCTCCCACGGACGCAACCCCACATATTTCAACGGGATGCGCTCTAGCTGTACTGTCGCGCCTAGTTTTTCGCCCATCTCCCCCACTGCGGAAGACAGGCCACCCGCGCCACAATCCGTGATAGCAGTGTACAGTCCTTCATCCCGTGCGCGGAGTACCGCCTCTTGCACTTGCTTCTCGTGGATGGGATGCCCAATCTGTACGGCTCCGCCGGATAGTTCACTCGTGGTCGTATCCATCTCCATACTGCTGAAGGTTGCCCCGCGTAGGCCGTCGCGCCCCGTGCGTCCCCCCATCACCACGATATAATCGCCTGCTTGGGCGTCTGTACGATGTGTACCATGTGGCAGAATCCCCACACAGCCGCAGAACACCAACGGATTCGACACATACCCCCCGTGATAGAAGATACCCCCATTCACCGTCGGTATCCCCATCTTGTTGCCGTAGTCCTCAATCCCGGCGATGACGCCCTCTGCAATCCGGCGTGGATGCAGAACACTGTCCGGTACATCACTTGCGCTCAAATCCGGCGGCCCAAAGAACAGAATATCCGTGTTGGCAATTGGCCTTGCGGAAACACCCAGCACATCGCGGATAACCCCGCCTGCGCCGGTATTCGCCCCGCCGAACGGCTCTAACGCCGAAGGCCGGTTATGTGTTTCCGCTTTAAAGGCTAAATCCCATGTATCATCAAATCGCACAATCCCGGCATTATCCACAAATGCGGATCGCACCCAGTCTTTAGCAACCGCATCAGTTGCCGCCCGGATGTAAGTCTTTAAAATGCCGTCAATTTGCTGGTGGGTGGGGTCACTATCAGGGGATTGCCCATGTGCTGGGCCGATGTAGTGAATCTTAGCGCGGAAGGTCTTATGGACACAATGCTCGCTCCACGTTTGCGCCAGCATTTCTAGCTCGGCGTCCGTCGGTTCGCGCCCCTCCGCACGGAAGTAATCACGGATAACCTGCATCTCGGTCAGGTCTAATGACAGTCTCCGCTCGCGGGAGAGAGCCAGCAGTTCATCGTCATTCGCTTCGCGCACAGCGACAAGTTCAACAGATTCATCAGCCGTTTGTACCGCGACAAATGGCGCGTGTATCGGCGCATCAATACGATAACGCTGGATAAGCGGGTTACAGAATTGCCGCGTCACCAACGCGGTTAAATCCTGTGGCTGGCCGTAGATTAGATATTTCTCACCCGTCGCCGCCCGTTCCAGTGTATGCACGCCCAGCACGTTTGCCGCGTGGAGTAAGCTCTCTGCGGTAGAGTCCGTCACACCCGGTAGCAGGGTAACATCAACGGTGTGGTCAGCCTCATGCGGGATGTACACTGAATCCACCGCGTAATCCATCGCTACCGGGTCAGCCAGTGCGGAGGCACACAGCGTCTGCACGTCCTGCGCTGTTAACCCAGTCCCTTGCAAAAAATAGAGCTTAACAGGCATGTAATCCACACCTGCCGCCGGATAGCGTCGTCCTTCTTTAGACCAAACTTCAATCCGGTAAGTGGTCACGTTTCCCCCCAAAAATAGCGGCGGCCTTATCCCCTTCGCGCTGGATAGGCCGCATTGAGCTTGTTTGTATGTGTTATTGCACTGTTTGTCTTTACCTTGTCAATCATACGGCCTCATCTCCCCTTGTGCAATACTGTTTAAGCCTGTGATAAAGTTAATCCACTTCTCACCCGGATATGCAACACTGTCATCATTAACGACCAACCATCAAACGGAGTTTATCCCCGCCATGACGACACCACCACCCAACGCCCACACCTACCAAAAACGCACCGTGATGCCCACCACACTGGATAAAATGATGGCCTTCCACCAGAATCCTAAAGCACTGGGCAAGCTATCCCCGCCGCCCATTTTTATGCAAGTCCACCGCGACGACCGCACCTCAATCAACGCCGGAG
>DAIMZF010000244.1:0-3155 GCA_036734085.1 Aggregatilineales bacterium | reverse complement strand
TTTTAAAAATGTGAGAATAACGATGACTGACTTGCTCCTATGTCCCGTTCCACGCCAGCTAAAGCGTGTGGAAGGTGTTATGCAACTACATAATTCTGCTTTGATTGTTGCGCCTGCTGAACTATTCTTTGAAGCACAAATGGCGCAAGAAGCGTTAAAGTCTGTTAAATGCGAATGGCGGATTGTCGCGGGTGGGGGGAGTGACAAGAAAATAGGACTCAAACTAAATATTGACGCGACAATTCCCCATGCACAAGGCCACATGCTGACGATTAACGCTGATTATATCGAGATATGCGGACACGACCGAGCGGGCGTTTTTTATGGGGTATGTACGTTGCGCCAATTATTACAGACCAGTACGGGGCAGGCACTCCCGTGTCTTGCGATAATGGATTACCCCGATTTCCCCGCGCGGGGTGTAATGCTTGATGTGAGCCGTGACCGCGTGCCGACAATGGACACACTCTATGAGTTAGTGGATTTACTGGCTTCGTGGAAGGTCAATCAGCTACAGCTTTATATGGAACACACTTTCGCGTATCAGTCTCATGCAGATGTGTGGGCGCAAGCATCACCGTTTACAGGGGAAGAAATTCTCGCCTTGGACATTTATTGTCGCCAGCGCCATGTTGAGCTTGTGCCGAATCAAAACAGTCTGGGACATATGGAACGCTGGCTAAAACATGCCCCTTATAATGAACTTGCGGAAGCCCCCGATGGCTTCGAGCCACCCTGGATGCCGGGAAAAATCCTACCATCTAGTACGCTTGCGCCGCTTCATCCGGGCAGTCTGGCCTTGATTGAATCGCTCTATACGGAATTACTCCCACATTTTAGCAGTAAGCTATTCAACGTGGGCGGGGACGAGCCGTGGGAGTTGGGGCAGGGCGCAAGCCGGGCAGAAGTCCAAGCGCGGGGCGGGCGTGTGTATCTGGATTATCTGCTGAGATTACATCAAAGTGTGACGAAGCATAATCGGACAATGTTGTTTTGGGCAGACATCATCATGCACTATCCCGACCTTGTGCCGGAAATCCCCCGCGACATCATCGCACTGGAATGGGGGTACGAGGCCAACCATGACTTTGACGGGCACTGCGGGATTTTTGCACAGGCGGGGCTCCCGTTTTATGTGTGTCCCGGTACATCTAGCTGGAATACCCTTGCAGGTCGCACAAAAAACACGCTTGGCAATCTGCACGCCGCCGCGCAAGCAGGCCGTAAGCATGGCGCGATAGGCTATCTCATCACGGATTGGGGCGATCACGGTCACTGGCAACCCTTACCTGTCAGCTATCTGGGCTTTATGGTTGGCGCGGCGGTGGCGTGGAACTATGAAGCCAACCATGATTTAGATGTCCCCGCCGCGCTGGATGCTTTCGCCTTCCGTGATGAGGCGCGGGTGATGGGAAAGCTGGCCTATGACTTAGGCAATGTATACCGCATGGTCAGTCCGCCGCATATGAACGGAAATCTGCTAACGTATAGCCTGCGCCTGACTGCCGATGATGCCCGCAAAGTGTTGGAAGATGCGACAATACAGGGTGGCATTGCACTGGCGGCATTGCCGGATGCTCTGCGTCGTTACATTCAGCAGATTGACGACATCCTGCAACCGTTGGTACATAGCCGCATGAACCGCCCCGATGCCGCGCTCATTCAAGACGAATATCAGCTTGTGGCGGACTGGTTGAAGCACAGCGCGGAAGCAAACCTCCTGTGGTTGGGTAAATCCGACAAGACGTCGCGCCAATTATGTGATGCACTGGAAGCGTTGTTGCCACGCCAGCGTGAAAATTGGCTGGCACGCAGTCGGCGCGGTGGGCTGGAGGAGAGTATGCGGCGTTTTGAGATATTGCGTGCAGAGTATCTGCGTTGATTAAACATCTGCGAGGGCATGAACATTGTTAGGCGACATAGGGATGGGACGGTATAATACGCCAAAAAGTTAGCCCGTATGGAGAGTTGAAAATGCCAGCCCCACTTGCGATTGAAATACGCCGAGAGATTGTGAAACGGCATCAAGCAGGTGAAAGCTTGAAAGCCATCAGCCAGGACATGCGGGTGCCTTACGAATCAACACGGAAAATTTGGCAACATTGGCGAACGTATGGCAAGTTGTCAGCAAACTATGAACAGGCAAAAAGACGCGGCACACGCCGCTATGCGGATGTCTATGCGTTAGCGATTGAGATGAAACGAGACCATCTCAAATGGGGAGCGCAACTCATTCGATTAAAGTTAGAAGCCGCATATGAGGATTTACCCTCTGTTCGTACCTTACAAAGATGGTTTCGAGAAGTAGCTGTCTCACACAGTCCCAAGGCAAGCAAAAAAGGGTCAGAGTATATCAGGCGGGGAAAGGCAGTGCATGAAGTGTGGGCAGTGGATGCCAAAGAACGAATGCGCTTAGCAGACGGTTCCAGTGCTTGTTGGTTAGTCGTCACAGATGAAGCAAGTGGTGCGATTTTAGGCACACAGAGTTTTCCCCCTCTGGCATTGGACGAAAATTGAGTCAAAGCAAGTACAAAGCTGTTTCCAGAATTGGTTTGAACAATGGGGTCTGCCTCAACAAATACGTTTTGATAATGGCAAACCCTGGGCTAATCCGGCACAGCCTCATGTGCCAACCGCCTTAGCTTTGTGGCTGGTCGGTTTGGGGGTTGCGGTAAGGTTTGGGCGTCCCCGGCAAAGCACCGATAATGCCGTTGTGGAACGCAGTCACGGTGTCTTAGCCGCTTGGGTTGAACCTCAGCAACGGGCAGGACTGCTTGAGTTACAAGCAACATTAGACGATTTTGCTCATTTACAACGCGCTGTTTATCCAAGTTGTGGCGGACAGTCTCGTTTAAGCGCTTATCCAGACCTGCTACAAGTACAACGGCACTATGCGTGCACACAGGATGAGGCCTTATGGCAAATTCAGCGTGTCATGGATTATGTAGCAACCTTCCGTTTTCAACGACGGGTTGAAAAGAATGGACGCATTACGCATTTCACTGAAGAATATTCGATAGGACGACATTACGCTGCACGCGATGTGACAGTTTATCTGGATGCTCAAAGACATGAATGGGTTATTGAGAACACTCATGGTGAGATACTCAAACAATTTCAGGCCAAACAACTGGATTATCCTACCATAGCTCATA
>DAIMZF010000243.1:1504-3157 GCA_036734085.1 Aggregatilineales bacterium | reverse complement strand
TAGCGAAACGCCAATGGCAGATAGTCCGCCCCCATATCCGTGACCCAGCTTTCCAGCGTTTCCGGCGGGAAGACATGGCTGAAGTTGGCCTGCATCGGCAAACGCCGCGTCGGGTCGGTGTTATCACTCAGCCAGATTTGGTCGGCATAACGCAAAATGCCCCAATCCGCACGGCCTCCACCGCCGGAGCAACTCTGCCACAGCACGCCGGGATGCCGTTGCCGCAGAGTGCCCCACACATGATACAGGCCATCGACATAGCGCACCCATAGCTCACGCGGATGACCGGGCGCGTCCGGCCAGCCCGCTTCGCTGACGTTGCGGTTCATATCCCATTTGATGAACGCGATATTATGCTCGGTCAATAATTTATCCAGCGCCGTGATGAGATACTCCTGCACATCCGCCCGCGCTAAGTTGAGGATAAGCTGATTCCGTGCCTGTGTGCGCGGGCGGTTGGGGTGATGGATGACCCAGTCGGGGTGCTTGCGATAGAGGTCACTGGCCGGGTTGACCATTTCCGGCTCAATCCACAGGCCAAAATCCATGCCGAGTGCGTTAACATGCGTGACGAGCGGGGTGAGGCCGTCCGGGAACTTACGCGCATCCGGCCACCAATCGCCCAGCCCGGCGGAATCGCTATCGCGCCCGTTAAACCAGCCATCATCCATCACGAATAACTCGCAACCAATGGCGGCGGCGGCCTGCGCGAAGCCTTTTTGTGAGGCTTCGTTCACGTCAAATTCGGAGACTTCCCACGAATTAAACAACACCTTGCGCGGTTGCCCGGCGTGCGGCAGGGTTCCGCGCAGGCAAGCGTGTAAATTGCGGCTGGCCGCGCTGAACCCGCCTTGTGTGTAACCTGCATATGCTGTGGGCGTGCGGAAGCTCTCGCCAGCGTTAAGCTGATAGGCAAAGTCCCAATCATTGACGCCTACGCCCAGCCGCACACCGCCGAAGTCGGTCACTTCTGCGCGGATGCTCCAGTTACCACTCCACGCCAGCAGGCCAAACCACACATCGCCGCTATCCTCTGTGGCGTCCCGGTGCAGGGCAAAATACGGGTTATGGTGGTGGCTGGTGGTCAGGCGGCGGCTTTCAATCGTCTTGACGCCGTGCGTTAATGTTTCTTCCCGCAGGATGAATTCATCATTCCAGCGCCCTGTAAAATGCCGGAAGCTCAGGCCATCCTGCGGGATGTGCCACAATGCCGACCAGACACGCTCTAACGTGATGGGCACATCGCCTGTATTGGTGATTACCGCACGGCGGGCGATGATGTCCGTTTGTGCATGGAGCGTGTAGTACAGCATCACATGCAGGGCGGGGTAGGCGGGGTCTGTCAGCGTCAGGATGAGGGTGTCATCGCTGTGCGTGCTGTCTTCGAGTTTTAAAATAACAGCGCGTACCTCGTCAGGATAAGTCAGCTTTAGGCATGGCTCGGTATAGTTCAGGCCATCGGCATAGGCCGGATATTCCTCCGGGAGCAGATGCGCCGGGCCGTTAAATGAGGCGTAGCCGTCGCTATCAGGCGGGGCGGGGTAGTCTTCCGGGTAGGGCAAACGCACGCCCCACCAGCGATTCACCAGTCGCCCATCGGAATCAAAGCCGAGCGCATAGGCGGTAGTCTGTGTCTGTAAAATCCAGCCGTCG
>DAIMZF010000243.1:0-1404 GCA_036734085.1 Aggregatilineales bacterium | reverse complement strand
ATGTGTGTCATAGCCCCATAGCAGGGGCTTAATTGTTGCTTTAATTGATTATAGCCGTAGGCGCTCTGCCTGCGGTTGCTTTTCTACCTTAATTTGCACGCTTACAGGCGACAACCTGTGCGCCGAAGCCGTGACAGTGACCGCGCCCGCTTGCCGCCCGGCCTTAAGATAGACCGCGCCTTGCCCACCCACAGCAACCGTCGGGTTTTCCCCGATGAGTTGCGCGGCGGTGTCTGTTTCCAGCGTTAAGGTGAGGATGCTTCGCGTGTAAGGCAGGCGATTCCCGTAGCAATCCACAACTTTAAAGATAATGCGCGTCATATCCGCGCCGTCTGCGTGGAGTTCGGCGTCATCCGCGCTGAGGACAATACGCTCCGGCTGGCCGTCACACGCGACCCATTGTTCCGCGACTTGTGCGCCATCCACATAGCCGATAACGTGCAAATCCCCGAATTCTTCTCCCCAGCGCATCCCTAGCCCAGTCACTTTAAACGGTGGGTGCGGCAAATACGGGAATTCTTCGTGGTTGGGCGCAAAGCGCCCGATATGGTCTTTGCCTGCATATACGTCGATTTCATCACAATTAGAGAAAATATAAAGCGGGTCATTGCCTCCGGCGGAACGATCCCCCATCGCCCAGATGGTGGCCGCGTGAAGCACAACGCGCTCTGTCGGCGCAATCTGTGAGGCATACACATACGCCGCATACTTAGGTAGACGGAAAATATCCATCACGCCATGATAACAAATGCGGTCGCCACTACCGAATTCTTTATGGGTGTTGTAATCAAACGCGCACCAGCCAATCGCGCCACTGACCCCGCCTGTGCCCAGCGCCTGTGCCTGGATGCGGGCATGGCGGATGGCGTGCTCTACCTGGCGTTCTTCGTTGTCAAAGGTCTTGGTGGGGAACATATGCCCGTTAAATTCTGTGATGAGCCAGGGGGTGTGGGTCGGCTCTAGCACAGCATTGGTGAAGTCGTTATAGCCGTAAACATCCTCTAAAAGTTCGCTATCCGGCCAAAAGCGGACGCCCGTCGTCTGCCGGGTAGGGTCTAGCTGGCGGGCAAGCGCGTTGGTACGGGTGTAGAAGTCGGTGTTATCCCAACTTTCGTTGATGCGTACCCCCCACACCACAATAGACGGGTGGTTCCAGTCGCGCTCAATCATGACCTGCACATCCCGCAGGCTGACCGCCTGCCACGCTTCATCGCCAATGTGTTGCCAGCCGGGAATTTCCTCGAACACCAGCAGGCCAATCTCATCACAACGGTTCAGAAAATGTTTGCTCTGGGGATAGTGCGACGTGCGAACGATGTTACAGCCCAACTCATGCTTGATGATTTCCGCGTCTTTGCGTTGCAACCGCGCCGGAGCCGCCGCGCCGATGGTGGGGTAGGTCTG
>DAIMZF010000242.1:0-3198 GCA_036734085.1 Aggregatilineales bacterium | reverse complement strand
GCCGTATGAACAACTCGACCAATTGACTTTAGATATTCTGTTTGGGGTGCGGTGACAGACTGCACAGACTTTGCCTGAATGGGCTATAAAACTTCCCCGTAAAATGGGTATCATCAGGGGTGAGGCAGAACTCACCCCTGATGATACAAAACACCGTCAAGCACATTTTCCAAAATAAGATTAGAATGGAAGTGGCTAAAGCAATGACACTTCTACAAATTTACAAACCCATACATCCTGTCTGCTGAAGCCCCTTTAAAGTTAAATCGAATGGGAAATCATTCATGACATTATTCTTTGCGGCGGCTTTCGCGGTCGGTGCCCTCTACCTTTTGCTGATGGTTGTTGGCGGTCTGGGCGATGCGCTCGACTTAGACATCAATCTGGGCGGCGGTGCGGAGGTGCTTTCCGGCACGGATGGCGTCGGGGAGGCAACGGGAATCGGCTGTAATGTCATCGCCGGCTTTCTGGTCGCCTTCGGCGCGATTGGCCTGGCGGGGTCATTGGCGGAATGGAACACGGCTGTTGTGTTAGTGGCGGCGGTGGTGTTCGGCTACATCGTCGGGCGACTGATTGCACGTTTCATCCGTTTTATCTATGCTCAACAGAGTGATCCTGTGGCTTCATCACAGACACTCGTCGGCCAGATGGCGCGTGTCACCATCAACAGCCCGGCCGACAAGCTCGGTGAAGCTATCGTGGAAGATGGGCAGGTCGTCAAATATGCCGTGCGCGAAGTGAGTGGGGCGGCGCTGGCACGCGGCGACAGTGTGCAGATTGTCTCCATTGATGGGCGCATATTGAACGTCAAAAAGAAGCACAGCGGAGCGTTTGACGACGCACCCAAGCCTCTCTCTGAATATTTTGAGGAAGATGAATAGGAGGATTTATGGACTTTATAATCATCGTTGGCGCGGCCCTGCTGATAGTGGTCTCGCTGGTTGTCTGGTTAACGCGCTACTATCACCGCGTACCGCCGAATCAGGTTATGGTCGTCTATGGGCGCAAAGTGCCGCGCCTCATCACGAATGGCGGCGTGTTCGTCATCCCCATTTTGGAAGAGTATAAAAAGCTCGACTTAACCATCATCACCATCACCAAGCGAAAAGATGAAGTGTATACCGTTAGCGGTGTGCCGATTATGCTGGATTGGGTAGCACAGGTGCAAGTCGGCCACACGGATGAAGCCCTTAATACCGCCGCTCGTGCCTTCCTGGATAAAACCCGGCCAGAGATTACACAAGTCATCCTGGATACCCTCAGCGTTAACTTTAGGGCTATCGTCGGCCAGATGAGTGTAGAAGCCATCCACCGTGACCGGGACGAATTCGTGCAACGGGTACAAGACCTTGCCAGTGATGATGTCTCCGCGATGGGCGTGATGATTGTCAGCATGGGTATCGAAGAAATTGTCGATAATCAAGGGTATTTAGAGGCGATGGCCGCGCCACAAATCGCCGCCGTCAAGCGGGATGCCCGCATCGCGGAAGCCGAAGCGGAGCGCGAAGCCCGCGTGCGCGCCGCGACAGCCACCCGTGAATCCGAGCAGGCGGAACTGGACGCCCAGCGCGAAACCCTCGCCCAGAGCGAGGCGTTTAAATTGCGCGAGGTGGAGGTTCAGCGCCGGGTTGACCTTGAAAACGCCGCCGCCGACCAGGAAGTGCAACAGCGCCGCGCTTTAGCGGTGGAGCAACGGCAAGAGGCGGAAGTGCTTGTCCCTGCCCGTGCAGAACGGCAGGCGGTTGAAATTCGTGCGGAAGCCGACCGCCGCCGCGTGACCATCAACGCACAGGCCGAAGCCGCCGCCATCCGTGAGCGTGCCGAAGCGGACGCCGCCGCCGTTGAACAACGCGGTAAGGCGGAAGCCAGCGCATTCCAGGCGCAACGTATCGCAGAGGCGGAAGGTGAAAAAGCTAAATTACTGGCGGAAGCGCAAGGCCGCCGCGAATTAGCATCTGCCACCGCCGCCGAAGACTCCATCAACCTGCGCCAGTACATCATCGAGCGTGTGACCGAAGCCGAAGTCGATAAAGTCCGTGCCATCAGCGACGCCATCGCCGGATTAGGTGGCAACGTGCGTATGGTTCAATTGAGTGGTGGCGGCAACGGTAACGGAAGTGGTCATGGCTCATTTATGGACTTTTTGCTCGGTATTCCAGAAGTAGCGGAGGTCTTCCGCACGAAGGTAGAAGCCCTGAGTGGTGATGACTTCGACAAGACCGTGACCAAAGTTCTGGAGATGTTCCGCAGTATGCGCCAGATTGATGAGGACGTTCAAAAGACCGCCGCTGTGCCGATTGAAGTCGAAGTGAACGCCTCAGCACAAGAGCCAGCCGCCTCTGGCACATCAGCCGTAGATGCTTCCGCCAATGCACCCACCGAAGGAAGCAACGGCAAACCACGCCGCCGGAGCAAGCCCGCGCCACCGCCCAGCGATGATGCAGACGACGCCGACAACAACGACTTATAAGCAACCAGCCAACATGCGGGCGGAGAATTTACACTCCGCCCGTTTTAATTCCACTGCCGCCAGCCTTCTTCATAGACGCGCGGCAAAATGGGGTTATCCAGCGTATTCACCTGTGCCGGGATGCGGTCTGTATCTGGGTCAAACGTATGTGCCCCGCGCAACACATCCGGCGTTAAATAGCGCAGATTAATTCCCTGCGGCAGGCTTAATTCCGACAGGCGGTATCGACTGCCTAGCACAAATCCCCATTCCCCAAAAGAAGGCACATGCAACCGTAGCGGCAGGGCGTGTAAGTCGCTGGCCTCGATGGTGGTGACAATCGTCCAGAATGCGCCGCGCACAAAATAGGGGGATGTCGCTTGTGTGGAAAATACCCCGTCCGGCGTCAGGCGGTTACGGAGCAAATGATAAAACGTCTGGCTATACAGCTTGCTCAGGCTTTCGTTATTGGGGTCGGGCAGGTCAATAATGATGACCGGGAACAGGACTTCACTATCGCGGATGTAGTTGTAGGCGTCCGCATGGACGAGCGTCACGCGGGGGTCATTCAGCGAGTCTTCGTTTAACTCCCGCAAGGGGCGGTAACGCCGCGCTAAATCCGTGATAGCCGGGTCAAGGTCTACGACAATAATCTGCTGAACGTCGTCATACTTCAGCAATTCCCGCGCCACCAGGCCATCCCCCCCGCCCAGCACCAGCACGGTATCGCGCACACGGGCGGCGTTCAT
>DAIMZF010000241.1:0-3200 GCA_036734085.1 Aggregatilineales bacterium | reverse complement strand
CAGAGGCCAAACCATGACCCATCACCGATTAATGCCTGATATACATACGTTGCATGGTGCTTTTTCGCGCAATCGTGCGCCTGTGCTGAGGGTTGCACCGGGCGATACAATCGAGGCGATGACCTTAGATGCTGGCTGGGGGTTAGAAGCGCCCAAGCTGGATGGGACGCCGCGCAAGTTGCATCCACGCCCGGAAGACCCCGCCGAACGCGGCCATGCGTTGCTGGGGCCGGTATGGATTGAGGGGGCAAAGCCGGGCATGACACTGGTTGTTCATATTGAGGCGTTGACGCCGGGCGATTATGGTTACACGTATTCCGGCGGATTTTTGCACCGCATCTACGATAAATTGCAAGTGGCGGGGGGTGAGACTGAGTTGATGCTGTGGGCGCTGGATGCTGAGCGTATGACGGGGGTTAACACGCTGGGACATCGGCTACGGCTGAAGCCGTTTTTAGGGGTGCTGGGGATGCCACCGCCGGAAGATGGACTTCATGCGACTGCACCACCGCGAATCTGGGGTGGGAACATTGATTGTAAGGATTTGGTGGCGGGGACACGGCTGTATCTGCCGATTCCGGTTGAGGGGGGTCTGTTTTCCTTCGGCGATGGGCACGCTATACAGGGGCATGGTGAAGTCAGCGAAACGGCGGTTGAGTGCGCGATGGCGCATGTGCGACTGCGGCTTGAAATAGAGCAAGACCTTGTGATTGATACGCCGCGTGCGTGGACGCCTGCGGGGTGGCTGACATTTGGTTTCCATGCCGACCTTGAACAAGCGGCTCTCATCGCGCTGGATGCGATGGTGAATTTTATGATGACACAACACGCGATTGAATCCAGGAAGCAAGCGTTGGCGCTGGCAACGGCGATTGTTGATTTGCACATTACGCAAATCGCAAACCCTGTGATGGGGGTTCATGCTTTTATGGCGCATGATGCGCTGATTTAGCGGTAGCGCATGATGATTTATGCGCTACCCTCCCTGCGATATGGTTGGTTATAGATTTTGCGTGGGCGCGACGTGTTGTGCCCCTACAATGGCATTGGTTTTAGTTTGCCCATTAGACCGAATGTTGCGTTTGAAGCGTGTGTGATGCTAAGGCATCGGCGCGTTCTTTGGTGATGCGGTCACGGTAATAGAGGGCGCTGGATTTGATATAGCGTTGTTGGGTGGCAAAATCCACATAATAGAGGCCAAAACGCTTGTTATAGCCTTCGCCCCACTCGAAGTTATCCATTAGACTCCATGCAAAGTAACCAGCCACAGGCACGCCAAGCTCTACCGCCTGCCGCATGGCGTCTATGTGTTTTACAAAGTACGCCTTGCGCTGAGGGTCGTCTACAAGGTCATTACTCGGCGCGGGGTCTGCATAGCTAGCGCCGTTTTCTGTGATATAGATTTTTGCTGGATAATAGGCATTGTGCAGGTAGACGAGCGTGTGGAGCAAGCCATCCGGGTAGACTTCCCAACCCATTGCGGTATGTTCTGCGCCTTCATTTTTGACAAAATCCATGCCGAACAAGCCGTTGACTTCGCTACTCCGCAGGATGTTGCGGGTGTAGTAGTTGATGCCTAAGAAATCTATGGGGACTTGTGCTTTTTGGATGTCATCCAGGTTGATGTTGGCTAAGACGCCCTCTTTTTGCAAGAAGCGCACCATATCGGCGGGGTATGTGCCCCTGAAAACTGGCTCCAGGAACCATTCGTTGTGATAGTTGGCAAAGCGGCGTGCGGCTTGCTGGTCGCCGTGATTATCCGGGCGGTATGGCATACTGTAGGTTTGATCCAGCGTGATGCCGACTTCCGCACCGGCGGAATTGTGGCGGATGATGGGCACGGCGGCTCCGTGTGATAACAGCAGGTGGTGGGCGACGGTGTAGGCGGTGATGGGGTCTTGCTTGCCGGGCGCGTGCCTGCCGACGAGATTGCCTACCATTGAAACGACGAATGGCTCGTTGTGGGTAATCCAATGTTTTACGCGGTCGCCTAATGTGCGGCTGACAAGATCGGCATATTCCGCGAACCAATCGACGCTCATGCTGTTTTCCCATCCACCTTTATCTTGCAGGGCCTGGGGTAAATCCCAATGATAGAGCGTGAGGAAGGGGGTAATTTCCGCCTCTAGCAAGGAATCAACCAAGCGGTTGTAAAAATCCAGCCCTTGTTGATTAATCTGGCCTGTGCCAGCAGGCAGAACACGCGGCCAGGAGACACTAAAGCGGTAGGAATCCAAGCCGAGTTGACGCATGAGTTGTACATCCTGGGCGTAACGGTGGATGTGGTCGCACGCGATAACGCCGGTATCGCCGTTATGCACCTTGCCGGGCGTATGCGAAAAGCGATGCCAGATGCACTCTCCGCGCCCGTCGCTGAGGCCGCCGCCTTCTATCTGATAGCTGGAAGTGGCGGCGCCCCATCTAAAATTTTGTGGAAAAGCCATGTTGTTTAGTTCCTTTGTCGTAAGGTTTTACATGATAAGGGCGTTTCAAGTTTTCCCTGTTGGCACGATAGATAGATTGATCGTACCCGACATACAAACCTTTTATGGAAAAACCAATTCGATTGCTATTCGTGTGATGTGTGTGCGGGGGCACGATGTATCGTGCCCCTACGTAATGGTGCCTAACGTATAAACTAAATGCTAGGGTTGTATGATAAAGAGCGCAATTGAACGGGGTGGCAACGTCAGCACGCCGTCCAGTAGATAATCGTTTTCTACCTGTTCGCCCAGAATATCCTCCGTGAGCAGGTGAACTTCGGTCAGCGTACCGTCAAAGCCGTTGAGATCCAGAGGGGCGCTGAGTTGCTGGTCATCGCGGTTGATGGCGATGATGGTGAGTGCGCCATCTTCCCGCAAGGCGGCATAGGCCGTGAGATATTGCAGGTCGGATTGGGTCGCTAAAACGGCTTCGCCAAACTGTTGATACATCTGATAGACGTAATAAACGGGGCGGACTTCGTAGCGCCCCAGCAGACCCCAAGCGCCGCGTGAAGTAGGCGTTTGTAGCTCGAAATAGGCGACGATGAACGGCTCTTGCATGAGCACACGGCCTAGTGCATCCGCCCACCAGAGTGCCTGAAAGTGAGAATCCGGCGAGGCTTCGCCAAATTGGGCACTGCTCCAATGGCTGTTGACTTCTGTCAGGCCGACGGGGACATCTTCGCGCCCGGTGACTTCCACGACGACAGCGCGAAG
>DAIMZF010000240.1:0-3267 GCA_036734085.1 Aggregatilineales bacterium | reverse complement strand
ATCTTACCCGTAGCAGTATCATCATCAATGATTAATATTGTGGTCATCAATTTGTTCCTTAATGTGAATTTCAATGAGTTCACCCATCAATTTTTGCTATAGAGCTAATCGTTCCGATAACAAAACAAGATCACTGATGTCCACAGGCTTGATTAACAGCAAATCTGCATACTCTGCTTCAGGTGCTTGCATCGCCATCACGTTGCCTGTAACAACTACGACTTTAATATCTTTTGTTTGTTGGTTTTCACGCACATAGCGCAATACCTCAAGACCTGATACATTCGGCATATTAATATCTAGAATCAGCACATCCGGCAGTTCGTGTTGTAAATACTCAATCGCTTCTGCCCCATCAACAGCTACATTAACGAGAAAGTGACTTTTATCGAATGCCCGAGCAAAGATAGCGCGTAAATCCACATTATCTTCCGCGATTAAAACTTTCTTTAACCTAGATTGTTGCTCATCCGCTTTTACAGGGACATTTGAAGCTTGTTCGATGGTTAGATTCGTGTAACGACGAATGCCGTCTAAGATCAAAAAGCGTTTGACGGGTTTGTAGATAATGTCAATACAGCCCGCATCAAAACACTGGGTTTGAACTTCTATGGAGTTATCACCTGTAATGGCGATAATGGGAATGTGTTGCAAGATAGAAGATTGTTTGAATTTTTTGATCGTCTCGATACCACTGATATCGGGTAGGTGGATGTCCATAAAGACCAAATCGGGTTTTTCTTGCACGGCCATCTCAAACCCCGTGTTACCATCGTTAGCGAATAGCAAGTGGCAATCAGCCATATCTAACATGTCGCGGATAAGGTCAATGTTTTTAGGGTCATCCTCTACATACAGAATTTTAGATTTCATAACAGATATTCCAGTCTTATTGAACGTATTATCCGCCGATAATTCTGACCACGCACTCGACAAATGTTTGCGGGTTAATTGGCTTTGGGAAGTAACCATCGAATCCTGCTTTCATCGCATCTTCGGCTACGTCTGTTGAGTGATAAGCGGTGATAGCGATTACCGGAATGTGCGCCATGTTGACATCTGAGCGAATAGCGACCAGCGTCTGCCAACCATCTTTGCCGGGCATGGCTAAGTCAGTAATGATCACAGTCGGTTCGACATCGTTCAACAATTGCAGGCATTCATTGCCGTTCTGCGCGATGTAGACTTCTATGCCATAATGTTCTAAGATGCGTGATACAAGTTGTTGATCGTCGTAAGTATCCTCAACGACGATAACTTTCCATGTGTTCGTCTCACTCATTCGATTGTTTCTCCTGATTTTTGATTTTTCTTTACTGCGTTTGCAACGAATGTTTGAATACTTTCGGCTATGGTGAATATGTCAAATGGCTTAGCAATGTAGCCGTCAAATCCAGCGACTAGGATCTTTTCTTTATCATTGTCCATTGCATAGGCAGTGATAGCGATGATCGGGATATGTGCAATGGCCTTATCTTCGCGTACGGATTTGAACATAGCCCAACCATTCATCTTTGGCATACGGATGTCTAGCAAGATAACTGTTGGGCGGTGGGTTTTAAGCACTTCTAATCCTTCTTCACCATTGTGAGCTGTGTAGACAGTTGCGCCATGAAACTCAAGCGCGGTTTTGGCGACAATGACGTTATCAGGTGTGTCATCAACGATCAGGATCGTCCAATCAACCATTGATCCTAGTTTTGCGGTTGGTTTGCGATTCATGCTATTTCTCCTACCATGTTACGCTTCTACGATTTCAGTCTCTTGTGTAATTTTGGTAATAATCGGAAAAGTGATGATGAACGCACTCCCTTTACCGACCTCACTGTTCAAGCGGATGTTGCCGCCCATCATTAAGACCAACTTGCGTACAATTGCCAGTCCTAAACCTGTACCGCCACGCTCCAACCCGTTTTCTGCCTGACGGAACTCGTCGAAGACTGTTTCTTGTAAATGTGGTGCGATGCCGATGCCGGTGTCTGTCACTGTGATGCGCCAGCTATCTTTGTTATAAAGCACCGTATCGATCGTGACTGAGCCAGCATCAGTAAATTTGATGGCATTAGATACCAGATTAATGATAATCTGCTTGATACGTCCCTCATCACCAACGATAGTCTCCGGTAGGCGGTCGTCAAAGTTTAGTTCAAATGCAAGCCCTTTATCATCAGCGAGGATACGATTTTGTTGAACAATCCCTGTCAGACAATGGCGTAGATTAAACGGCTTTTGTACGAGTTCCAGCCGTCCGGCTTCAATCTTGGAGAGGTCTAGCACTTCGTTAATTAACATCAGGAGATGTTGTGCATTGGCGAGGATACGCTCTTGAAAGCCGTATTGCTCGTCGGTCAATTCACCGACCATACCTGCTAGCTGAAGTTGAGCATAACCAATAACAGCGTTAAGTGGTGTACGGAGTTCATGTGACATAGTAGCCAAAAATTGGCTCTTAAGTTTACTGGCTGTCTCGGCTTGTTTACGGGTAACGGCTAGTTCTCGGTTTGCCTTGACGAGCGACTCGTTTTGTGTTTGGACTTGTTGCTCGGCCAGCTTGCGCTCGGTAATGTCCAGTGTAATGCCTCGCATTTTTAGCGGCTGGCCGTTTTCGTCAAACAGCACAGCGCCCCGATTTTGTGCATAGCGGATCGTTCCGTCCGGCCATACAATCTGCGACTCGATGTCGTAGGGTGTGCCACCCAGCGCTTCTTCAACCGCTTTTTGCACCATGCCACGGTCATCGGGATGGATGAAGGAGATCCATCCTTCATAGGTGGCCGGTATACTGCCTGGTTCAAGGTTATTAATGCGGTAAATTTCATCTGACCAGTACAGATCGCCAGTGCGAACATCCCATTCCCAGTTACCCATCTGCCCGATAGATTGGGCTTGGTCCAGCAGGGCATAAGCCTCGCGTAGTTGTGCGTCCGATAACTGGCGCTCAATCGTCGCACTGAGGTTGTTAATCGCGGATTGGAGCGCGTCGATCTCGGTCTGCTCCCAGACACGAGTACCGGTACATTCATCAAAGCCGATGACGCCCCACCATGTATTATTGACCCATATCGGCATGACAAGCACCGACTGGATGCCTTGCTCATTGATAACTTCCCGCGCCATGCTACCCGGCGCGAAGTCGTCGGCGAAACTATAAACGCTTTTACGCTGGCTGACATTGGCCACCCATCCCGGGAAGACTTCGCCCATCGGAAAATCTTGCAATTCCGGGTTGTCAATCTCTGGTTTAATGCCATCCGCTACCCACTCGTA
>DAIMZF010000239.1:0-3298 GCA_036734085.1 Aggregatilineales bacterium | reverse complement strand
CAGGGCGTCAAAGGTACAGGGCGAGCTGATGGGGCACTGTTGAGCGACAACGGCATTACCTACACGAGGAGTGCCTGTTTGCCACCAACGCCCGGCGCGAGCATTCCATGTTTGCCATACACCATCAACGATAGTGTTATCATAATATGGCTCGAAGACCAGACGCCCCTGCCATGCCGTATCACTATCATTCAGGTCGTAGTCCACGTTTATCTGTAGGGAAGGTACGCGGGAGCCTAGACTCATGGTCGTATACGTGCTGTATGTGATAGCGGTGATTTCGTCAAACCGCGTCCCGGCAAACTGAAATGTGCCAAATACCATACCACTTGCGGCACTGTCCAATGTAAACTCGATGCTTCCGTTGCCCAGTGGGGGCATACCCGGCCCGGTGACCAGTTGCACCGTGCCTGTCCCGGTCTCTGCACCACCTGCCCAGCCATTCGGGTCACCCGGTGTCACCACATTAGCGGAAGCTACGATAACTGAGAACACCAACATCAAGCCAACAATGAACACACGTCGCATAACTCTAAAATGATTGTACATAGGGTCAAACTTCCTCATTAAAATATTTAAACGTCAAGCAAACTATAACATAACCAGAGGAGTAATTACTATGTACATAGCTATTAATTTATATAAAAAACTTGTAAATAAATTATAAATAAAGTAAAGCACTGACTATGGATTTTTACGACGCAGGCGACCCGGCAATAATGGCGATACCATCTCCCACTCTGCCGCGCTGAGCGGCTTAAGCGCCCACAGCACACCCAGATACACCATGCCGCCTGCCAGCACAGCCACCGCCGGAACAAGCGCCCATATGACGGCTGTTGTGCCGAACATCACCGCGCCTGCCACCACCGGACGCCACACCATATCCAGCCATGCCAACCGCCCAAGCGCGGATTGCATCATCACGGCAAACGGGGTGAGCAGTACCATCTCACTTAAAATGGTGGTGATGGCCGCCGCCTGATACCCGTAACGCGGAATAAATATCAGGTTGGTGATGATGTTGAACGACACGGCAATCACAAATGCCCCCGTGATGCGCCGTTGCAAATCCACCGCGATGAGCGCGTACTGCGTCAGGCTGTTCATCCAGCCGAACGGGATGCTCCATATCATAATCTGTAAGGCGATAGCCCCCGCAGGCATAAACGCCGCGCCACCCAATACCAGCGTCAGGGCTTCCGCTAAAAATGTGAAGCCGACTGCCAACGGTATCGCCAGCCCCACTAAAATTTTGACGCCAAGCGTGTAGGTACGCTTGAGCGCGGCGCGGTCTTCCCGCCATTGGCGCGACATGACCGGCAGAAGCGCCTGTGTAAAAAGCGCCGGAATCACGTTAATAGCTAATAGCCATCGGTACGCCACGCTGTACTGCCCGACAATCCGCGCCCCGCGCATAGCTTCCAAAATTACCACGTCGATTTGAAAGAAAATCGTCGCCAAAAAGTGATTCAGCATCAACGGCCAGCTTTGCCGTGTCATATCGCGGATGAGGCCGCTATCCGGTTGGCGGGGTGCGTCGGTGGTGGCCTCTTTGCTCAAAATACGCCATGCCGCCCATGCCAGAATACTGAGTGTAATGAGGTTGATGAGGATGCTCACTGCCGCCAGACCCACAAAGCCAAAGCCCAGCAACAGCACAATCACGCCCAACACCGCCTTGTTGATGGTGGTAATGGTCGTCACGGCGGCGGGATATTCTGCTTTCTGGAAGGCGTAAAAGATGCTGGTTAGCCCTTTGCTGATGCTGGCGGGTGCAAGCCCGATGTAGAGCAGGCCAATGGCTAACACCGCTTGATTGGTCAGCGCGGGGTCAATCGTCGCTTGCCGGATGGCGATAAAGCCCACCACCAACGGCACGCACGCCAACATCAAAAACAGCCGCAGATAGCTACTATTCAGCAGTAGCACCAGCGCCCGCAGTTTGTCCCGGCTGGCTTCGCGGATGACGAACACATCCAGCCCGAAGTTCGTGAAGATGTCGAACCACACGAATACCACAATCGCGTAGTAATAAATCCCGGCGTCTTCCGGCCCCAGAATACGCAACATCACCAGCGCGAACGCAAAATCAATGCCTCTGTTGAACAGATTCAGCACGATAGGCGCTAAACTGTTCCGCGCAACCAGTGATACATCCTGACTACCCGCCTTGCCACCGCCGATGAGCAACCCCCACAGCCACAAGCCCAGCAAGAACAACGCACTCGCGCCCCCCATCGCGGAGCCGAACGCGCCCACCTGGAAGCTCGTCGGGCTATAGATGAAGCGGACTTCGTAGCGCCCATCAGCAATAGCCTGCCTTTGTGCGTCATTGAGTGCGCCTTCAGCCCACAGTGTAGCGATTTCCTCATTATCCCACGCGACGCCTATGAAGATTTCGCGCACTCGCGCCACTGGCAACTGGCGTTCCTCTGCGGGGTCGTCGTAGGCATCCAACCCGGCAGGGCGCACAAACGCCCGCCATCCGGGAGCATACGCCATGCTGAACACCAGCACATCACCTGCGTGGCCGGGAGCGTTCACCTGTACCTGTGTTTCGCGGCTTGTCATGCGGATGATGGCAATTTCTGCTTCTGTCGGCGCATCATCACGTTGCAGGTACACACGCGGGTACATCCGCTCATTAGCATAAATCACCGTCACGCCGTCATCATAGGCCAGCGTCAAACGCGGATTGTCACCCGTCGTCAGGTCATCCGGCACGGCCAGCCCGCTATGCGTGACGATGTAGCCCACGTTCAGTGCATCTAACCGCGCCCAATCGACTTCCTGCACCCTATCCAGATACAACGGCGCAATACGGTTAGCATCCAATTGTGGCTGAACCTGCACGCCGCGCATGTAGGCCACATACTCCGCGCTGATGATGCTCTCGTAACCGCGCACGTCGTCCAGCCCATAGCGCAGGGTGGCGTTCGCCCGCAACATATTGTCATAGCCGCCTGCGGGGTCTTCCAGCGTGATATAGCGGAAGGTTTCGCCCGCGTCCTGGCGCTCTTGCATCCATGTAATGGGTTGCGGCGTAAACTCCAGCAAAAGCGGGTCGCTAGCCGGGTTGAACCCCATCCCGGCGATGAGCAAATCCACACTGAGCAGAACCACAGCGCCAATCTGCCAGATGGGGGGCGGGGTGTGTGTAATCAACTCGTTCACGCCGCCTGTAATGGTGATGATGGTCTTGCGTGAGGCCACCCAGAACACCACACTCACGCCCAAACACATCACAGCGAATACCAGCATGTTGGTGAATTGAAAGCTATAAAACGCCTGCGCG
>DAIMZF010000238.1:0-3302 GCA_036734085.1 Aggregatilineales bacterium | reverse complement strand
TCCTTACAGAAAATTTAACACAATTTTCTCATCAAAATCACATTTATCAGTAGCGCAAGATTTTAAGATGTGCTATAGTGTGAGTGCGATGCAGATTTTATTGGGACAATGAGTGTTCCGTCTGCATGGATGCTGTGGTTAAGCATCCAATAGTCCCAAGAGTGGATGGTAAGAGCAGTTTGCAGGACAACAACACCCTAGCGATGACGCGGTTTGTTAGTGCAAATACTCAGCAACACCCCGTAGCGCCACAGAACTTCCTGAATAAAGAAGTACCAAATGTGTGTGCAGTAAAAGACTATAGCAGAACCCAATATTCAGGAGTGAATAAAAATGTCAAACCGTGTTCAAGGTACCGTGAAATGGTTCAATGCTGAAAAAGGCTACGGCTTCATCTCCCAAGAAAATGGTGAAGACCTTTTCGTGCATTATTCCGAAATCCAGGCCAATGGCTACCGCACCCTTGAAGAAGGCTCCCGCGTGGAGTTTGAAATCACCAAGGGCAAAAAGGGCAACCAAGCCAGCGCCGTAACCCTCATTAAGTAAGGGTCTGTCTGTCCTACCTGATGTAATCATGACTTTACCGCCCCCAACGGGGCGGTTTTTTTATACTGCAACGCACGGTATAATATCCCCCATGAGCAAAAATAACCTCCCCCAACGTGTACCACCCGACCATATCGGCGTCTTGCTATCCGCCGCCGTGATGACCCTCACCGGATGGGGCGGCCTGCTGTGGCTCGTCACCAACCGTCCGCCGCGCTTAGGGGCGGAGCTATGGCTGTTCTTCTTTTTAGGGCTTATCGCCATCAGTGGCACGGTCTTGCCTGTGGTGCGTTACATCAACATGCGCCTGACGCCCCTGAACGCGGAGCCGCTAGCAGGCGGAATCATCGTGCGGCAAAGCGTGTGGATTGGCCTGTTTTGTGTCATCATCGCGTGGATGCAAATTCTGCGTGTGCTTTCTGCGGCCAATATCTTCTTTTTGGGGTTAGTCTTCATCATCGTGGAAGCCTTCCTGCGTTCCCGCGAACGCGGAACGACCTAACACAGCCAAGACAATAGATTTTTGAATATCTTCTGCACACGCCTCCGCCGCCAGAGAATTAAAATAGCGTTCTCTGCCGCCCGGCCTCATTGGTATCACAACGCTACATCGCGTATAATGACGTTAAGTTTACGCATGTGGGTTACGCGCATAACCTACACATCCACTGGAACGAATTTTGAATGACGGTTGATGACCTCATTGGCAAGAAGCTAGGCGGATACGAGATTTTAGACCGCATCGGGCAAGGCGGCATGGCGACGGTCTACCGGGCGCGACAAACGTCCATGAATCGCGTTGTTGCCCTGAAGGTGTTGCCCAAACACCTGATGCGTGATGATACCTACCTGACGCGCTTTAAGCGGGAGGTGGATATTGTCGCGCAACTCGAACACCGGAGCATCGTCCCGGTGCATGACTACGGCGATGACGACGGCCAACCCTACATCGCTATGCGCTATATGCCTGCCGGGAGTGTGGACGACAAAGTGAAGCACGGCGCTTTATCGCTGGATGACATCCTGCTGATTATCCAGCAAATTGCGCCCGCGTTGGATTATGCCCACAGCAAAAACGTCCTGCACCGTGACCTGAAGCCGAGTAACATCCTGATGGACGATGACGGCGGCGCATACATCACGGATTTTGGCATTGCGCGGATTGTCGGCACAGAAGCCAAAGGCAGTACCATCACCACACAGGGCGTCGTCGGCACACCCAGTTATATGAGTCCCGAGCAGGCGCAAGGGCACAAGCTGGACGGGCGCAGTGATGTGTATTCGCTCGGCGTGATGTTGTTCGAGATGGCGACCGGGCGCAGGCCGTTTGAGAATGAAACCCCCTACGGCGTCGCCGTGATGCAAGTCACCGCGCAACCACCCAACCCGCGCAATATTAACCCGAATTTGCCGCCCGCCATTGAAGACGTTATCCTTAAATCCCTGAAGAAAAAGCCGGATAATCGCTTCCAGACAGCGTTAGAACTCGCGCAGGCGTTAGAAGTCGCCATCCAAAACCCGGATGCCAAGCGCCAGACCGAAGAACACCCCAACCCATCATTAGAGGTCACACAGCCATCCGGCGTATTCAATGCGGATTTCACCGTGCCAGCATCGCCCGCCACCGTCGCGCTTGTGTCCCCGCCGCCCATGCCGCCCACCTATCCGCAACCCATCCGCACGCCGCCGCCCATCAGCCAGGCGTCCGCCGGGATGCAAGGGGTGGATAGCCGCGTCATCAAGCGATATAAAGGCCGACCCCGCGCCCGACCCCGCAAAAAGAATAACGGCCTGTTCATCAGCTTGATTATCGGCGGCCTGCTGGGGTGCGCCATCCTGACCGCGCTCACAGTTGCTTTGGGCATGTTGGCGCAGGATATTTTACAGCGTAACCGCACCGGCCCAGCCACAATGGTGATGACGCCCATCCCGACATTAGACGAACAACAACGCGCAACGCTGGTCGGCAGTGCGGCCATCATCGGCGGCGATAACCTGACGCCCGTCTTTGCCAATGTCACACCCATCCCCACTGTGCAACAACCCTCACCGCAACAAACGCTCATCGGCACGGCACAGGCTGTCGGGCAAGCGCCCGGTCAAGCGCCCGCACTCCCAACGGATTTTGACCGCACGCACACCCGCATGGTCTATTTTGCCGCGCCGGGCGGCATCGCCAACAGCGCCGGACGTTATGACCTGTTCCTGCACGACCTATTGACCGGTGAGCGCACCCGCTTAACGCAGGACTCCGGCGATAACACCCACCCGGCAATCTCACCGGATGGGCAGACAATCGCGTTTCAGTCCAACCGCAACGGCGATTGGGATATTTACCTGCTGGATGTCGCCTCTCAGGAATCGGTGCTACTGTTGAATACCCCCACAGACGAATACGCGCCTGCATGGTCACCGGATGGCGCTTATGTGGTGTTTGCGTCGGATACACGCGGGGATGGCACGTATGATTTATTCCGCATGGCGAGCGACGGAAGCGGTTCACCGGAACTCATCTACAGTGATGGCGCACGCAACAATCATGCCCGTTACAGCCCGGATGGACGCACGCTGACGTTTGTTAACGGCTCACCCACCGATGCGCGGACGTGGCGCATCCTGACGTTTGACTTCGGCGATGGCACAGTCAACGCCATTACACAAAACAACGTGCGCGATGCCTACCCCTCTTTTACGCCGGACGGCACAGGCATCCTGTATGTGACCGAAGGCAACGACGGCGGCACACGGATTGTCCG
>DAIMZF010000237.1:0-3410 GCA_036734085.1 Aggregatilineales bacterium | reverse complement strand
TGATTCATGGGGTGCAATCCGGCGCATTAGTCATTGATTGTAGCACCATCAGCCCACAAGTCACGCGGGAAATAGCAGAGCAACTCCGCACCAAAGGCGTCACCATGCTTGATGCACCCGTCAGTGGCGGCAGTGAAGGCGCGGCCAATGGCACGTTAAGTATTATGGTTGGTGGGGATGATGCGGATTTTGGGCGCGCTCAGGGCGTATTCAATGCGATGGGAAAAACAGTGACTCACGTCGGTGGGTCGGGTGCGGGACAGACCGTAAAATTGGTCAATCAAATCTTAGTTGTCGTCAATATGCTGGCAGTCAGTGAAGCATTAACATTCGCGCAGTCCGGCGGGCTTGATTTGGAGCGCACATTAGCGGCGGTATCCGGCGGCGCGGCAGGCAGTTGGATGCTGAGTAATCGTGGGCCACAATGCATTAACGATGACTGGCGTCCGGGTTTCACCATCGACTTACAACAAAAAGACTTGCGGCTTGTGCTGGAATCTGCTGACCAGCTTGGTGTGCCCCTATTGGCAACAAGCATGGTCTTCCAGATGTACCGCACGCTCCAACAGCAAGGTTTAGGGCAAGAGGGCAATCATGCGCTGATTAAAGCCCTCCATAAGCTGATGGGTGATTGATTAAGCGAGCCAGCCTCAGCCCTCTATTGTTGTTGCTGTTGAACCTGTTGTTGATAGTCGTATTGCGGTAGCACAATATCCGGCGTCAGTGTTTTTTGTTCTTCCGGCAGTTCATCCAACTGCTTGACCTGGACACGTACCTCAAGTTCTGTCTGTGCTTTGCCCTTAAAGACCCCTCGTGACGGTGAAGCACCGGCATAATCATTGGCAATGCTGACGCGGATATGTCTATCTGTCACGATTGTGTCATTGGTTGGGTCAAACCCTACCCAGCCTAAACCCGGTAGCCATGCCTCTACCCATGCGTGGGAAGCATCTTCGTCGGAACGGTCTTGCGCGGTTTCGTCCTTACGATGGTACAGGTAGCCACTGACATAACGCGCCGGGATGCCTACTTGCCGCACCAACAGAAGCATAATATGCGTAAAGTCCTGACACACACCGCGCCGGGCTTCCAGGGCAACGTCAATTAAAGAGTCAACTTCGGTGACGTTCTGTTGATAATCAAACGCGCTGTAAATGGCGTTGTTTAGCTCCTTTAACAAGGTGAGCGGGTCGCCCCGTCTTCCCCAGCCGATTTCCTGTGCGAAGGCTTGCAACAATGGTGTACTGTGGGTGTAGCGTCCGGGCAGGAGCATATCGTACTGGTCACGTTTATCGGTTTCCTGGTCTATCACCCCCCAAGCGGATTCATCTAAGCGGTCTGGTAACGGCTTGGGAGTCTTTATCTCCACAATGGCTTCCGCTTTAATCGCTAATTTATCGTGCAAGGCAGGGATATTAAACGTATGGATGGTGTTTTGCAGATAATCCCGATAGCTAAAGGTTTTTACGTTGGGGCGCACACCTAAGTCAAAGCGTACCACACGCTGATTGCCTTCGTTGCGTGGGTGCATCCGTAGTTCCATTACGCTGTCGATAATGGACTCGCTATATTTATAAATGGTTAAATGTGTTGCAGAGTAGTACATGGTTTTTCGTACTTTGCGCTATAGCGCTGTTTCGATCGGATAGGTGATGTATGTATCATATAAGTTAGCATGAATTTCATATATTTGTTGTTTGATGTTTTCCAAATAGTCATGAAGATCATGGACATCACTCATATCATCATAGCTAATGGCAGATTGTAAACGCCCTGCCAGCCGATATAAGCGCGTGTTACGATTGCGCTTTGTGGCTTCCGCAAGGTTATTCAACCCGGTCTGTATCATCTCGATACAAAATCGCACCGAACGCGGAAATTCCCTGTCAAACAGCAGAAAATCAATCATACGGGCGGGTTGTAGGTTGGGTGTGTGAACCTTGCAATAGGCCTCAAATGCCGTGACAGATTTTAGAACAGAGAGCAAATCAAAGTAGCCATCTGTACTGATAATGGTTGATTTGTTAAGTTCCGTATCCTTAAAATGCACATCCAGCAATTGCAATAATCCCAGGGTACGCTCGATATAACGCCCCAGTTGGATGAAATACCAGCCCTGATTATGGTTCATGGTCGCGTCTGTAATCCCCTGGAACAAATGCGACCCTTCGCGGATGTCCCGATAAAACAGATGCGGAGACTCCTGCCAGGCTTCGCTGATTTGTGGCGATTTAAACTGCAAATACAGTCGGTTTATCTGCATCCACATTTCCGAACTAATCTGCTCGCGTACCTGACGGGCATTTTCTCTCGCTTGGGTTAATGTCCCAACAAGATGCTGGAAAGTTAGCCACGATAACAAATCATCGCCTTCAAATTCCGGCATGGTATCCAGCGTCAACACCAGACTATTTTTAAGCGCGTTCATACGCTGTTGCTGAACAACGCTTGAAGTAGACTCCAGCATCAAGTTAATCTGTACATCTAAAATGCGGGCGACATGCTCCGCTCGTTCCAGATAGCGGCTCATCCAGTACAGGTTATCGGCCACTCGTGAAAGCATGGTTCTCTCAGTCATATAGCACCCATGTATCTTTACTGCCGCCCCCTTGTGAGGAATTAACGACCAGCGAACCATCACGCAACGCCACACGGGTTAATCCACCGGGTACAATGGAGATGCCTTCCGCACCATGCAGGATGAAGGGGCGCAGGTCAATGTGGCGCGGCTCAATGCGGTTATTCAAAAAGCACGGCATGGTGGATAGTTCAATGGTGGGCTGTGCGATGTAATTACGCGGGTTGGCCTCAATCGCCTGGATAAATTCGCGTTGTTCCGCTTTTGTGCTATGCGGGCCAATCAACATGCCATAGCCGCCGGCCTCTCCCACCGCCTTAACCACCAATTTACTGATGTTAGCGACAACGTATTCACGCTGTTTTTCATCCTCAAGGATGTAAGTTTCCACATTCTGCAAAATCGCATCCTCCCCCAGATAGTAACGTATCATCTGGGGCACATAGGCATAAACTGCTTTGTCATCCGCTACACCAGTGCCTACTGCATTCGCCAATACCACGTTGCCACTGCGATAAGCGTTGAACAAACCATTCACCCCCAGTTGCGAATCAGGCCGGAAGGCAAGCGCATCCAGAAAGTCGTCGTCCACACGACGATAGATGACATCCACCCGCTTAAGGCCGCTTGTCGTCCGCATGTACACAATGTTGTCGTGCACCAGCAAATCGCGCCCTTCCACAAGCTGAATACCCATCTGCCGTGCTAAAAATGTGTGTTCATAATATGCGGAGTTATAGACGCCGGGTGTTAGCAAAACAATAGTCGGGTCATCCACAGATGATAATGATTGCAACGTGCTTAAAAGCGCCTGCCCGTACTGGTCAACAGG
>DAIMZF010000236.1:0-3418 GCA_036734085.1 Aggregatilineales bacterium | reverse complement strand
TAATGACTATCCTTCAACAACTTCGCGCAACACGCGCAAGTTAGCGCGGGGCGTACTCACATAGACGGCAGATTCCGCCGATAAAATAGTACGGCGGTGATCCATATTAAATAATGCACGGCGGGCGCTATCTTTAGCAAGCGTGGGTGAATCCGCATGGAGTTGTTCCCGCGTTGTGCCACCACACAGCACATCATTAAAGGCAACGCGCACTTTGGCTAAGTCCGCATTTGTTATATCATAATGGATAATGGGCGCATTAGTGCGTATGGCAACGTCTAGCATCGGTGCTTGCCCGGTCAGGTGTGCAATGTTCAACCACCACTTATCCGGCAATGTTTCCCAGATTTTACGGTCATAGGGTTCACCGAACGTTGCATACTCTTCGGCAGAAACACTATCAAAGTTTGCCATATCCATCACATAGTAGATGCCATCTATGCCCCCACGCCGCATTTCCGCAATCAAACGGAGTGTACTCTCTGTCAGGGTATTCAGCCCGGTACGCAAGCGGTCAGGTTCCGTCCGCATATGACGGAGCAAGGAGTCCCGCCCGGCAACTTGTGCGGCCTGGCTGAGTGGGCTGTAAATCGTCGTGATGACGGGGGGCAGGTCTGGCTCTGGTTTTAGGGCATCTGCCAACAGTCGCAGAGCTTCCAGATGTTTGCCAAGTTCTCCCCGCGCTGGGTCTAATGTACGGAGTTCTGTCCATTCCAGTGAACGCATCACCGCCCGCTTGGTAATCGCCCTATCACCGGATAAATCGCCCTGCCACACGGTTTGCACACCATAATCCGCCACCATGTAGGCACTAAAGGGCGTCACCTTGATGAAATCCCAGTCATACGCCCGTTGAAAGCCGACTGTATACCGCGCAAAGTCGGCGGCACGCTGGTCATCACCCGGCCAATGACGCCACAGCGCGACCGGCACACGGTCAGCGCGACCACCGACGAGAGTCTGCTCCAAGCGTTCTCGTTTTTGCATGGTATCTGCTAGAAGATTGCTTCTTCAATCGCCTTTACATTCACACCTAGTTCCGTCAGACGTTGATATGTCATACGAATCAGCATCATGTAGCGGTCATCAAGTGTTGTGTTGAGGTTATTGGCAATGTGTAAGCCTTCTTTTTCCGCCGCTTGCCGCAGTTCACCCAAAGATTTAATCGTCTCTTCATAGGCTTTGGTCAGGTGTTCAATTGCGCGAGTTGTATCCCCTATGCCCTTATAAGCCAGGCCGATGCCGTAGTTTGCATCGATGTTTTGGGGGTCTTGCCTCAACACAGTTTCAAAAGTAGCGACAGCTTCTTCATTCTGGGCGTTGCGATGTAAACCCCATGCTTGGCCGATTATTTTTTCGTTTTGGTCGTTGCTCATCGGTATTTAACTCCTGCCAGATAAAAACAGACTGAATAAGACACGATTTTAAGCTATTCTGCCGGAAAAACAAGTTACCACATAAACGATAACTAAGGATGTTGTAAGTTAACCCCCACCGGGAGCAAGAAGATTGGCCCCAACGGTTGTCCGCGTTCACCAAAAAATGCTATCCGGCTTTCCAGAAAGCAATCCGGCTCACAGACGATAAGCTCTACCGCCACCCGATAGCGTCCCGGCGGGATGCGGTCAAGCGAAATGTCGAATCGATGCGTCAAGTAAAAGTCACTTTCCCAACGCCGGGTCGGTGTTTGTGCCGGATGTTGAGGCGGCATAAGCGGCCACAGCCAACCTAATTGCTCCGATACCAGCGATAATCGCACCTGATAGTTTTCCAGCAGGGGGCGGGCGGTACGCCATGCCAACGAAAATGATAAGGTATCCTTTGCACGGTAAGTGGGCTTAGGATGATGTACCTGGTAAGCCAAAACTTCTAAGCCCACGTCGCTCCGATAGAACAGCCCACTGTAGTTGTCAAGCCCATGACCAAGCCGCGCATGAAGCGTCACGGGTGAAAATGGCGACGCATACATCATCACAACGCCCAAAAACCCTGCGCAGATTAAGCCCATTAGTCGGGCATCTGCCACCGGAATATAGATTAAATCGTCTGTTTGCTCCTGAGCGGAATACCGGAATATCATCGTCATAGTGCGGAAAATCAAGAGGAATGCAACAAACCCACTCACCCACCACCCCTGTGTCCGCGCAGGCGTCATGCCAAGCTGAATATCAAGCTGACCACTTTCCACTGGTGGGACGCGCACTTGCATCAAGCCATTGGCCGGGTTGCTGGATAGTTCCACCAGTTGACCGTTCAAATATGCTCGCCAGCCAGCATCATAAGCCCGCAGGATGTCAAACACGACGACTTCGCGCGCATCGACCAAATAGCGGTCTGCATGGCTGGTAGCGCGGATGAAGTTCGCCCGTTTCTCCCCAGTCAAGCGGATATTAGGCACACGCACCGGCTCGGCGGCACGGTAGCCATCAATCAACGGCAGGTTAACCGTATAGGGAAATTCCACCGTTGCTGGCACGGGTGCGCCACGCGGCAACACCGCCACGCCAAACCCCTGTTGTTCGTGCAAAATACGGGTATAGTCATCTGTATCGCCAAAAGCCCCTGCCGGGCGTACGCTCAACCAGACGGGCAAACTCCATACCAGTACAACGACCACCGCAAACGGCAGGAAGAGCCTCTGCCACTGCGGGGGTAATTCCCAGCGCCATAGCACCAGCCCACCCCCGCCTACCGCCCAACACAGCGTTATCGGCGTTAAAAGCCATATCTCTCTTTTAAAAAACGTCACGCTGACAGCCAACAGAATGACGCCCACCATCACATATAGTCCGTGCCACACCAGCGCCCGCCGCAGATGCCACCAGCGCCAGATAATCAGCCCGGCTGTGCCCACGCTTGCCAGAATAGCCGCCCAACCTAGCCTAAGTTGGGGTGTCGGGATATATTCGCTCAGGTCAAGACGCCGGACAGGTTGCAAAACTTCCGCCCATGTCAGTTTTAAATCCAACGCGGGGAGCGCAGAGGCTGTCCAGGTGACAAATTCGTGTTCCATCCACGCAGGCCACCAGAAGAACGCGGACAGTCCCGCCCCCGCACCAAGCGCAATCAGGAAGCGCCCGACATCGCGCACAGACGCCCATCTGTGTGCGCCGCCCAATAGCAAGACCGGCCCACACAGCACCAGCCCGACTAAAATAGCTTGGGGTTGCACGAGTAAAAATCCCGCCCAGATGACCGCCCCAATCACAACGTCAAACGGGTTTCGGAACGCCAGCAGGCGCGTTAAGTTCCAGAGTGCGGCAGGATATAATGCAAAGGTCAACAAAGCGGGATAATCCCCGAGCATATGCGGGGCGGTCAGGCCAATGTATGGGCTATAAATATAAAGCACGGCGGCCAGTATGCCCGCGACAGCACCAGAAAAACGCAGAACCAGCACATAAGTCAGCGCACCGGC
>DAIMZF010000235.1:0-3429 GCA_036734085.1 Aggregatilineales bacterium | reverse complement strand
GGTGTGGGCATTACTCAAGCGGCAGCCAATCGCTTCAACAACATCACCATTAGCAATAACGTTTTTAACGGCAACAACTTTGCAATCAACATCAACCTAAACAACAGCCTGCCGCGCAATGACTTTATGTTAATAGAGAATAATCGCATCACTAATTATGCTGGTGGCTCGCAGACGGGCATCTGGGTGCATCAGGTAAATAACTTGACCATCCAGAATAACTACATCAACAGTGGTGTACAAAACAACTCGCGCGGTATCAACTTAGGGGGCAATACAGGGGTATTAGTCGCGAATAACCATATCGAGATACCACTGCCTCAGACTGCCGGATTCGGCATTCAGGTTGGTGCAGACTATCCGGGTGGTATGAATAACATTGTCGTTGAAGATAACACCATCATTGGCTCTACTATCGGTATTTCTCTTTATCCCTGCGATGCGACTTCACCACCGACGCCGCCCACAGGGAGCAACTTAGAGAATATCACCTTGCGGGGCAATGAAATTACCGATGTAGCTGGTTCTGCTATCCGCATGGGGGCTGGCTTATGTGATAATGATAGGAACGGTACAGTAGATAACATCCTCATAGAAGACAACACGATTAACCAGGATGTGAGCCTGCTCCCCCTGAATTTTTCACTGATTGATATACGTTTAAATATCACCAACCCGCAAGGCGATGTTATCGTGCGGGATAACGAAATTACACAGACTGGCAGTTATACTGGCGGGGGGACAGCCTCTTACGGGATTGGTGTGCGCGGTAACGCGGGCGAGGTGACGATTCAGAACAACACACTGACGGGTGCGCTTCCATGTGGCGCGGGCGAACCACCGTGCGCGGGCATTCTCTTTCGGGCTAATGATAGCGGCTTCGGTCAAATTCCTGGCGATGCGGATATCTCCGTCGCGGGGAACACATTTAACAACTATCCCGATAATCTACAATGTACCGCTTATGACTTTGTGGCGGGGCAAAGTGTAGACGCTGGCGAATTCTGTACAGCAGTGGCTCCGCCGCCACCACCGCCGCCTGCCGGACAAGCCGGGCCTGCGCCTGCTCAACCGGAGGAATTAGGTGTGGTGCAATTGCCAGCGACAGGTGAAACACCACTTTGGGCGAACTTCCTACGTCGATGGTGGCAGATGTTCCGTATGGAATAAAAGAGACGGGCGGTTTCATCGTCATGAAGCCGCCCGTTTTTTATTGTACTTTAGCCGATGCTCCTTAATGGATGATATTGCTTCAACGCACCCCCGTTATGCAAATATTTATCATGACGTGCGGCAAGCTCTAGAATCGTTCGCGGTAGCAACGCGCCCTCCAGATGCAGATGCAATTCTACTTTCGGCATAGTGTTGTGTTGAATATGATTGTTCCTCTCTCCCGGAGTCATCGCGCACATGACTCCGGCTGTGGTAAAAATTACTTTTCAGCCAGCAACGCCGCCAGCTTATCGAGGCATTGCACCATGCCCAACCGCGAAAATTCCATCATCTGTCCCGGTGTCCAACCGTATTCGGTGACAGTTAGCGCGGTTTTGCCATCGTCTAACGCCTTGAACGTCACCGTCTGCCGCTGATCCTGCGGGAAGTCCGGCGGCATTCCCATCATTGCCGGGTCAACCTTGTTGCCGTTTTCGTCGGCTAGATTATGGATGAAGTCCAGCCGTTCCTGCGGCACAATCTGCTGATAATGCCATGTGCTGTAATGCGTGCCGTGTTCGGGCGAACGCATGGCGACCAGCGATGTGCCGCCTTCACGCACGTCCAGCCGCGCCAGTGGACAGGTGAAGCCTTCCGGCCCCCACCATTTTTGCAGGGTCGCGCCATCCGTCCACGCCTGCCAGACCTGCTCGACTGGTGCATTAAAGGTGCGGTTGATGACGAGATCGTGTTTGTGTGTGTCATTGCTCATGATGCTTGCTCTCCTGTTCACAGATTATCGAAGCGTTCCGTAGAACACCTGCATCATAATCTGAGAACAGGAACGCGGTCTTGTATCAAACGGCAAAGCTAGTCAGGCTGAACCATCGGTTTGATGATGCAGAGCGCATGACGGATTTCTCCCAAATGATAGGCATTGTGCGCTAACAACCCCATTGCACCACCAATTTCCTCGCGGCTTTGCCATGCGGTGTTTCTGGCTAAGTCCTGGATAGCTGTGTACGTGGTACGTAGTTTCTGCTGGCTGGCCTGCCATTCTTCCGCCGTGACGGTGCTCACCGTGCGCCAGATTTCCGACCAATCAACTTCCGGGCGTTCGCCACGCATCCAGCGCAGTGTCAAATTCATGTAAAAATCCATATGGGCGACATGGGCGGCAATGGTCGCGCAATTTGCCGAAACAGGTTGTGAGGCTTCTTCCGCTGTGAGGGTTGCCAGTGTCTCGAATATGGATGTGCCACGATCCAGGAAGATGCCTTGTACATTTTCGAAGGCTTCTTCCAGCACAAGTAAAAACGCCTGTATAAAGTGTTCTTTCGCAATCTGCTCTGCCATTTGTATTTCTCCTGTTTACCACTGATAAAATGAAAAAACGGACATTTTAGGCTGAATGGCAATGCTAGTCAGGCTGAACCATGCTCACCATCTGTGCTGGTGTGTACCCAATGAACTGCTTTAGAGCGCGGGTCAAATGCGGCTGATCGTAATAGCCCGCTTCAAAGACCGTATCAAAGATGGACATACCACCGTGCAAAAACCATGTGCCAGCAGATTTCCGATGGGCGGGTGGGCGTGCCTGCCGTCAACGTCTCGCCACTCATGATGGCTTCCACATACCGCGAGTCCGATTCTCTGTGTTCTGCATTCATGCTCATGATGAACCTTCTATTTGACATTTTTCATCGGAATACGATACGATATAGAATATACGTTCTTGAATGAAATGTAAATGATATGACACAAAATAATCCTTCTAAAACTGATTTCCCTAAAACGAGCGCACCAGCGCAACAGGCTTTGAACCATGCCGGATATTATCATCTGGAGCAGTTGACCGAAGTCACAGAAGCCGAAATTTTGGCGTTACATGGCATGGGGCCAAAAGCGCTGAAGATATTGCGCGAGGCGCTCCATGCAAGAGGCTGGTCATTCGCTGAAAAATAGAATCTATGAGGAGAGCACCCATGTGCAGAAACATTAAACCGCTTTATAACTTCGAGCCGCCGGTAAAGGAAGATGAAATCCGCGCCGCCGCCCTGCAATATGTACGCAAGGTCAGCGGCTTTAACAAACCATCACAGGCTAATCATGCGGCCTTTCACGCGGCTGTTGATGAAATCAGCGCTGTCACAGCAAAACTACTGGCGGCATTGGAGACAAACGCCCCGCCGAAAAACCGCGAAACTGAAGCGGCAAAGGCGCGCTTACGTAATGAACAACGCTTTAGCCGATGACAGGCGCATGTGTGCTTGTGTG
>DAIMZF010000234.1:0-3498 GCA_036734085.1 Aggregatilineales bacterium | reverse complement strand
TTGGCGGGTTGGATGAGCAATTTACAGAATTGGGATTCCAGCTTAATAACGTGTGGGGCTTGTTGGGCGCAAATACGCGGAAGTTATCCAGCTTGTCTGTTGATTTTGTTGGGAATGACACTGCATACGGGGTGGCACATCCACAGATGCGCCACCCCTAATACTGATGCGTTTATACGAAAATCTTTAGCGTAGCCAGCCAAAGTAGATGGCTCGCGCCCCCTCACGGCGGATGAGCGTCTCCTGAAGCGTGCCATCGTCACGCGCTATCAGGATAGCGTCCCCGTCGCTGAAGGTGACAAAGCCGTTGACATTGCCCGTTGTTATCTGCGTGATGTTGGGGATGGGCAACGGATTAACGCCGTTACTATCATATTGATATGCCACGCCGCCACAGACAAAGTACAGCGTAAACGGGTCTGCGCCGAAGACCGGGCTTTCGCACCCTTGCTCGTCATTGTAGACCGGGCGCTCTCTGCCGCCCTTTAAGTTCGTGCTGAAGATTTGGCCGTCACGAACAAACGCCATGTAACGCCCGCCGCTTTCCACTGCGGGTGATGCGGCATTGGCGACCACCAACTCTGCGCCTGCAGGAGTCGGCATTTCCTCTATCAGGTAGATAGCGGGTGTGCCGTCGGCGCTTTCTCCCGTGATGAGCAGGCTATTGCCATCCGGCGTCCACGCTGGCGCGAAGGGCAACAGGGTAAGATTGCCGATGTCTACCTGCCGCAAACGGCGCTGAGGTGTGCTTAAGTCCAGCAAGACCAACGTCAGGCGGTTGTCAATCTGGCTGATGAACACCACTGTTTCACCATCCGGGCTGAGCGCGGGCAGGATGTTTTGTCCGGGCAAGCGTTCGGAGAGTAAATCAAATTCGCCATCCAGCCACAGGTAGATGTCGTTACGCCCGTTTTGCTCTAGCTGGACGACGCCCGCCGTGAAGCCGGTCTGCACTAAGTTGCTGGCGCTGATGAAGTTCGTCGCTTCTTCCAGGTTATCCGGCAGGCCGGGCAGTTTGACTTCCGCACCGGCGGCGTTACGCGGCACGCTGGTATCCGCGATGACAACAATCTGCGCCGGAGGACTGCTACCTACCACACGGGGCGGCGCGGGAGCATCTGCAGGGGCATCGGATGGCGCGGGCGGCACGGGCGCGTCGGAGGGTTCTAGCGCACCGCGTAGGCGTGCTTCGTCGTCTTCATCAACGATGATGACTTCCGGTGTGTCCTCCCGCTCGGTCGGGGGCACGCGGCCTGGCTCACCATCACCCAGTCCTACTTCGCCCGGCTCAGCGTCTAAGTCCATGATTGGCGGGTCATCTTCCGGTGAAGGTGAACGCGGTATCACAATTGCCGGAATTTCCATTTCAATCACATCAAGGCTAGCCAGGAAGACAAGGCCGATAAGGTCGGCCAGGTCGCCGCACATCCGGTCAGCATCACGCGCCAGGTTAGCAAGCAGTGCTGTCTGGCTGAACCCACCACGACCTTCCAGCGTGGATAGTGTCTCGTTGGCCTGGCTTGCAGTGAACCCGCATACTTCGCTGATGGTGCCTACCATCACCTCGCGGCTGTCGATGTCGCGTAAGATTGTGCCACAGCCTTCTACCTCTAACCAATAAAGCAATTCCGCCGCACGGATGAGGCCACTTTGCCCGTCAGCGCGTTCAATCTCCTGTACTATTAAGCTGGCTTGCGCCGGGCTGAACCCGCAAATTTCGGTCAGTCTGGTTGCTAAAGCGGTTCTTGCGGATGTAATATCCCGCGCAATCTCGATAACACCATTACAGACATAGTCCCGTGCGATTAAGAGTGCATTACGCAGTTCATCCTCCGTGAAGTCGCCTTCTCCTTCCCGCAGGAAGTCTAAAACAAGCGGCACTTGCTCGGGTGTAATGCCACACACCTCAACCATCAGTTCTTCCGCAGACATGCTTAACATCTCTATATCAGAGCGTGCTTCGCTATCCGCGAGGATGCGTGCCAGTTCACTACAGGCGACATCGGCATCAAGCGAGAATTGATAGATAAGCACTTCGCCCATGTGTCCCAGTGGCGAATCACGACCCGCCAGCACAGTAGCGATTAATTCAACCGCTAGCTGGTTGTCCTCCTCGTTGAGCAAGCATTGGCCGACCATTGCTTGCGCGGTGGCCTGGTCATCATCCGTCTGCGCCAGCAGGCCGATGCAGATTTCCGGCGGGAACGTCCGCAATATTTCCAGGGCTTCGGCGGGTGAAATCCCTGCGGAAGACAGCAGGTTTAATGCATCCACCATCTGGTCATCACCAATGCCACACACATTGACGAGTTCTTCCTGTAATTGTTCGATGGTTTCGTCACCGAAGGCCAGGCCGATGTATCCTAAGTTCAACCCGTCGATTAAGCCAAAGAAGAACGGCGTGCCGTCCTCAAGCGGGAAGCTCCCACTCGTCAATTGACGTAAATCGTCGCAGGTGTCATCCGGCACAATGCGGAGCAAGTCCGCGAAGTCCTCCGGTGCATAGTCGTCGTTATCATTGACGAAGTACAGAATCCGGTAGCGGTCGAAGTCATCAAAGCCACATGTAGACTCCAGCGCGAAGTATAGCGTGCGCTCAATGGGCCGCAAGTCGCCTAAAATCAGGCGGTCACGCAGGACGGTATCGCCCGTGCGCCCGATGAGACCGGCGGGCAATTCCAGGTCAATCTGCGGCAGTGACGGACTGAGGGGCGGTTCTTCCTCCGGCGGTTGCAGGGTCAACCCGGCCAGGTTAACGTCCGGGAACAGCCCAATCAGGATGTTGGACAGGTCAATGAAGGGGTCGGGGAAGGGCGGGATGCGTGGAATCTCCAACGGGATGCGGAAGACATCGCGGTCGGGGAGTTCAATAAACAGGTTGGGGTCAATGTTGAAGCCCGGCATCACGGCCACCGGCCTGCCACCGGACGCACACAGCGCGTTATCCACAAAGCCATTCCATGACCAATCCCGCAGGAATTCCACATTGGGGCTGAGGACGCTACTCACGAACGGGCGTACCCTGCCGTTACTGGGGTCATAAATCCATGCGGCGAAGCTCACATGATGATTGCCGTTTCCGTCCACCGCGATAGTAACCGGGTTCGTCAGGGCATATTCGGCGGTGCGTCCGTCACCAGTGGCGCTTGGCCCGTTGATGGTGATGCTGACTGATGCGGTGCCCGTGATGGCCGGGTCTGGCGTTGTAAACCAATGCGACACCGCATAGCACGAGCGCGGCCTATCCGGTGGGAAGGATGCGACTTGCTCCTCGAGGAACTCGCACCGTAGATTGCGGAAGCGTGCCGCCCGGAGCTTCGTCCCCCAGTCGGCTTCATCGCTCACGCGCTCGCCGCCTAGCAGGATGTAATATCTGCCGCCGACCTCAAAGTTCTGGCAATCGGTCTGCGGATACGACGAAGGTGCAGGCCGCACGTCTTCGCCCGCCAGGAAGCGCCGTGCCGTTGCACACGGGGTATCGCTGTTCAAAATGGCGAT
>DAIMZF010000233.1:0-3622 GCA_036734085.1 Aggregatilineales bacterium | reverse complement strand
AGGTACAAAGCGGGTTGAGCTACCGCCACTTCCAGCCATCCGCCGTGAACATCGTAACGTTGTGCCTGTTAAGCGTGGAAGAAATACGCGATGTCAACGACGCCGCGCCGACGCTGACTTTCGTCAACCGGACGCACATAGAGTCTATTGAGGCGGATGAAACACTCATCACGCGGATATTGCTTAACCTGCTGTCTAACGCGGTGAAGTATTCCGCGTCCAACGGGACGATACGCCTGGAGCTAGACCAGCAGGACGACGACTGGCTTATCATCCGGGTGGCGGATGACGGAATCGGCATTAACGCGGAAGACCTGCCGCACATCTTCGAGCCATTTTACCGGGTACGGTCAGCGGCGGTGATGAAGGTGGGCGGCACCGGGTTAGGACTGAGCATCGTCAAGGATTGTGTGGAGCGCCATAAGGGTGAAATCCGGGTAGAGAGTGAACCGGGACGCGGAACAACCATCACGGTGATGCTCCCGATAATACACCACCCCGATTAAAAGCGCCCGGTCATCTGATCTACATAGCCTGTTAATTCCGCGTAGCCGTAACCCGTCGCATCCCCTGTGATACGGACTGCACCCTCCCAGTAGGCGATGTCGCCGCTATTTAGCTCCTGGTCGGCAGTCAGTGGCGTGACAGTGATTGTAAAATCCGCTTGTAAGTCCATCAAATCACCCGCAATTGTGATTACCCATCCGGCGGGATAAGTCGCGCCAGTGTGCGGGCTTACCCATGTGGCGGTGGATTCAATGGTGAAAGATTCCGCCGGGAGATAGCGCGTTGTGCCGTCGGGGTAAATCATCAGGCCGCCAAAAGCAGAATCGCGCCCGCCGTCCAGCAGGCGAATCTGGCCTATCATGAGTTCGTGGTCATCGTCAAAAATAAGGCCGAACCAATCCCACCCTAAAGCACGATTGCCTAAGGCGCTGGTGCTGAACTCGTGGTCTTTCCATGTGTTGCCTGTGACGTGGAAGGTTTCCGCGCCGATGGTGATTGTGCCTTCCGTGAGCAGGCGGGAGAGGGTGTAGTAATAGCTGGCATTGCCGATTTCGTCACTTTTAGGGCTGAGGCCGTCTGCGCCTTGCAAGGCAGGCGGCTTGATTTGCTGGAGCGTTAAATCCACCGCAAAGGGCGTGCCATCGGTGGCGGTGGTGGCGGCCTGGATGGTGGAAAGGGTGGCATCGGCGGTGAGGGCTTGCACCTGCCAATCTTCCAGCCAGACGCGATACAGGTCTGTGCTGGTGGCTTCATCCCCGACGACGGGCAACGCGCCCGCCAAGCCTGCCCCACCCCTGCTATAACGTTCCGCATGATAAAAGGCTTCGTTATCAACATCGCTGAGGGTGAAATGAGCCATGTACACCTGCCCGGTGCGCCATTCCGAACTGCTGGTGGTCAATAGCGGGTTGATGGCGCGGCGAAAGACGGTGAACTGAAAGCCGAAGTGCCGTCCGTCATCGGCCTTGAGGTTGCCGGTGTAGTACCACCATTCGGTCTGGAACTGGGGATGAGCGCCGTAATCCAACGGGAATTGCCAATCCCGCGCTTCGATGGCCTGAGCATAACCGGCGGTATCTACTTCCAGCACTTGTACGGAAGCACTGGCGGCGACCTGGCCGTTGCCGCCTTCCGCAAGGTTAAGGCCGATGGTGGCGACAATCAAAACAAGAGTTAATACGACTACATAACGCCACATTTTTTATCCTTTTAGTGCAAGCACGGCAATCCGTCATTTGTGAATATTTTATCATGGTGGGGATGATTAAAAGATGATTCCAGGGTTAAAACCTCCCTTGCATCCGGCGGGGGCTGGATTTATTGGGGCACGATTTATTGGGCACGACATGTCGTGCCCCTACAGTGGTGGATGGTGGGTGATTTTGGTTTGCTGACGCCGGACGATGATAATACATGCGGGCAACGCGCCACAGTCGCGCCACAGTGGAGACAACGGCCAGCACTGTGTTGACCTGTAAACGTTAAACGCTGAACCACAAGCCACTTGATGACCAATAGCCGATTCACCCACACGGGTAAATCGGCTGTTTTGTAGAAAACCCCTACCCCCGCGCACCCGCGCCACGTACAATCGAAGCCAATGGCTTTAACTGAATGCCCGCACAAAATTACACGAAACTAACTGAAGAAAACAAACGCCCATGACCCACGAACAATTTATCGCGCAACAGTTGAACATCCGCCCGGCGCAGGCCGCCGCCGCCATCAAGCTGATTGATGAGGGGAATACGCTCCCGTTCATCGCCCGCTATCGTAAGGAAATGACGGATAACCTGGACGATGACCAACTGTTGCAACTGAATGATTTGCTGGCACGCATCCGCACATTGGATGAGCGCCGCGCCACGATTTTACAGACCATCGGGGAGCAAGGGGCGTTGACGCCTGCACTAGAGGCGCAAATCCGCGCGGCGCAGACGTTGACCGAGCTAGAAGACCTGTACCAACCGTACAAGCCCAAGCGCAGAACCCGCGCCAGCATCGCGCGTGAACGCGGCCTGCAACCGCTTGCGGATATGATTCTGGCGCAGGCACGCCCCAACAAAACGCCGGAGCAAATCGGCGCGGAATACATCAATGCGGATGTGCCGACGGCGTTAGACGCGCTGAGTGGGGCGTGTGATATTGTGGCGGAGCGCATCAGCGATAACGCGGACGTGCGCGGGACGGTGCGCGAAAAGGCGATGAAGTTCGGGCTGGTGCAGTGCCAGAAGATCGACGATGCGCCGGACGAAAAAGGGGTGTACACGCTATATTACGCCTATGAAGCCCGCCCGACACGCTTAAAGCCGTATCAAATCCTGGCGATGAATCGTGGTGAAGCGGAGAAAGTTCTGCGGGTTAAGCTGGACGTGACCGAGCGCGACTGGTTGACGCCGATGCAGGCGGTCTTCCGGCCTGACCCGCGTTCGCCGTTCGCACATTGGCTGGACGTGGCGATGCGGGATGCGGCGAGTCGGCTGTTGCTCCCGGCGATTGAGCGCGACATCCGGCGGTTGTTGACCGAGCAGGCCGGAGAACACGCGATACAGGTGTTTGCGATGAACCTACGCGGCCTGCTGAACCAACCGCCTATCACCGGGCATACCGTGCTGGGCATCGACCCGGCCTACCGTACCGGGTGCAAGGTGGCGGTGGTGGACGCTACCGGAAAAGTGCTGGATACCACCGCGATTTATCCGCATGAGCCACAGCGCCAACGGCGTGAAGCCCTGATGACACTCTCCGCGCTGATTAAAAAGCATGGCGTAACGCTCATCACGATTGGCAACGGCACGGCCTCACGGGAGACAGAAGGGCTTGTGGCGGAACTCACACGCGAACTGGACGATGTGCATTACCTGATGGTGAACGAAGCTGGCGCGAGTGTGTATAGCGCCAGCCCCTTAGCGCGGGCGGAACTGCCAAACCTTGATGTGACCCTGCGCGGCGCGGCATCCATCGCACGGCGGGCGCTCGACCCGTTGGCCGAACTGGTGAAGATTGACCCTAAATCAATCGGCGTGGGGTTGTATCAGCATGATGTTGACCAGAAGCGGCTCTCCGAAGCGTTGGACGGTGTGGTGGAAACAATGGTCAACCGGGTGGGCGTGGA
>DAIMZF010000232.1:1834-3700 GCA_036734085.1 Aggregatilineales bacterium | reverse complement strand
GATAAAAAAGCAAGCAGGGCGGGCATATCGTCCACCCTGCTGAGTTTAAAATTGAGGTTAGCTGATGACCGCCTGTAGCGGTGCATACGGCAGTTGGAACGTCTGCGCGACGGCGGGATGTGTGACTTGCCCGGCGAAGACATTCAGGCCGTTAGCCAGGCCGGGATCAATACTCAGGGCTTCGTGCAGACCTAAGTTTGCCAGGCGGATGATATAGTGCAGGGTGGCATTTGCCAGCGCCAGGCTGGACGTGCGCGGGACTGCGCCGGGCATGTTCGCCACACCATAATGCAGAACGTCATCCACGTAATAGGTCGGGTCGCTGTGGGTGGTGGGCTTGGTGGTTTCCACACAACCGCCTTGATCCACCGCCACATCAACAATAACGCTGTTGGCAGGCATATCAGCCAGCATATCTCGCCGGATGAGGTGCGGCGCTTTGGCTCCGACGATCAACACCGCGCCGATGACGGCGTCCGCACGGGCGATGCTATCCGCGATGTTGGCGGTGTTGGAATATAATGTCGTTAACCTGCCGTGCAGAGTGTCATCCAGGTAGCGCAGGCGCTCTATATTCACATCCAGCAGGGTCACGTTCGCGCCCATGCCTAGCGCCATTTTCGCGGCGTTCGTGCCGACTGTACCGCCCCCCAGCACCACAATATTTGCCGGACGCACACCGGGAACGCCGCCCATCAACACACCGCGCCCCCCATAAACTTTTGTCAGGTATTGCGCGACGACCTGTGTCGCCATACGCCCGGCGACTTCGCTCATCGGTTCCAGCAAGGGCAGTTTGCCCTCACGGTCGGTCACGGTTTCGTAGGCAACGCCGGCTACACCGCTTTGAATCATGGCGTGGGTTAGCCCTTCTGCGGCGGCCAGATGCAGATAGGTAAACAGGATTAAATCAGGCCGCATAAAGGCGTATTCGCTCGGTTGCGGCTCTTTGACCTTGACCACCATCTGCGCCCCGCCCCAAACATCAGCCGCAGAGTCCAGGATTTCCCCACCGGCGGCGATGTACTCCTCATCTGCAAAACCACTGCCTGCACCCGCGCCACGCTCCACGATGACGCGATGCCCATGTGCGACCAATTCCCGCACACCGGCGGGCGGCACAGACACGCGATATTCGTCTTTTTTCACTTCTTTGGGGATGCCCACGATCATAGGTCTTCAATCCTTTTTATCAACTGCGCTGTTTTGAACTCATTCTACATGATGTACGAAAAAACGCCTAGTTGTTCGTACAATCTGTTTGAAAGATAAGGCGCTACCATGCAATCAACATCAGGTAAACATCCCAAGCGGATGATGACCCATTACCCGGACGTGTTTCTGTTCCAAAAACGGGGAGGTATCACTGAACTTTTTTTCAGTTTGGTGCTACGATAAATACCAGTGCATCAGTGGCACGGTATAAGTCACCAAAGGTTGAATATGGCGCAACGTTCGTATTACATCATCATCATTGGCTGTGGTCGGTTGGGGGGCGTTTTGGCGAACCGACTTAGCGCGGCGGGGAATCAACTGGTTGTGGTGGACAAACGCGAAACGCAGTTTGACAAACTCACGACTGAATTCAGCGGCTTTAAAATCGTCGGAGATGCCAGCGAAATATCGGTATTACGACAGGCCAATATTCAACGGGCGGACTGTGTGTTCACCACGACCACAGAGGACAACATCAATTTGATGGTGGCGCAAATTGCCAAGACCATGTTTAAAGTGCCGAAGGTCGTCGCCCGTGTCTTTGACCCAGCGCGGGAAGCGATTTATAGTAACTTCGGCGTGGAGACAATCAGCCCAACAAAATTAACCGCCGAAGCCTTCATGAATGTTATTGACGGGATAAGCCGTTAG
>DAIMZF010000232.1:0-1734 GCA_036734085.1 Aggregatilineales bacterium | reverse complement strand
CGGTCATCAGGTACGGCCACTAGGCACAAAAGGCATAAACAAGCAATGAGCAAAATGCGAATTCTGATGATAGGCGGCAGTAAGACCGTCTACTTTTTAGCACGGCAATTTGTACAACGTGGCGACCATGTAACCATCATCAACCGGGATATGAACCGGGCAAAAGAACTGGCACAACACACTAAGGCTACAGTCGTCTTCGGGGAAGGCTCCGATGTGCGCCGACTGGAAGAAGCAGGGGCACGCCGCGCAGATGTGTTACTGGCGTTGACCGGGCACGACCAGGATAACCTGATTACCTGCCAACTGGCGCAACAAATTTATGGTGTGCCGCGCACGATGGCACTGGTCAACGACCCGGATAATGAGGAGATGTTCCGCGCTTTGGGCATTACGGTGGTCTTCAGCGCGACACGCATCATCGCGCAGATGATTGACCAACTCGCGCATCATGACGACATCACAACATTACTGCCCATCGCGCAAGGTCGGCTGAACGTGACTGATGTTCGCTTGCATGAAGATTCGCCTGCCATCGGTAAAAATCTGATTGAGCTAGAGTTAACCGAAGGCTCGTTGATTGTGGCTATCATTCGCGGGGACGAGATGATTGTCCCGCGTGGGACAACGCGCCTGCTGGTGGAAGACCATCTCATCCTCATTAGCCAGCCGGAAGACCAGGACAAAAACCTGGTGATGCTGTGCGGTGAGGAATAACAGCCGCCATGCGCTATAAGAATTTTCTAAAAGAACGCTATCAGGCGTTATGCGGCTACATCGGCGCGATATTAAGCGTCATCGGCGCGGTCTTCCTGTTGCCACTCTTGGCGATGCCATTCTACCCGGAAGAAGTGACCTTTATCGGCGCATTTGTGGTGGCGGGTGGGCCGTTGGTCATCGGTGGGTTGGGTCTGCGCTGGCGCTTTGTGCCTAAGGGTACTGTGTTTAGCATCTCCCTGCAGGAAGGCATGGTGGTGGTGGTCGTATCGTGGGTGGTGGCTTCCGTGATAGGCGCTCTACCGTTTATGCTGACCATCGACCTGACGTTGACCCAAGCGGTGTTCGAGGCCGTTAGTGGCTGGACGACAACTGGCCTTTCCGTTGTGGATGTGGAATCCGCGCCGCGTAGTGTGCTGTTGTACCGGAGCATCCTGCAATCCGCAGGGGGGGCGGGGTTCGTTATTCTGGCATTGGCGGCGCTATCTGGCCCGGCGGGGGCTGGCTTGAGCATTGCGGAAGGACACGGCGATCAACTCGCGCCGCATGTACGTCGTTCCGCCGGGATTGTGGTACGCATTTACGGCACCTATATTGTGCTGGGCATTATCGCGTTGCGGTTGGTCGGCATGGATTGGTTCGACGCGGTGAACCATGCACTCACGGCATTGGCGACGGGCGGTTTTTCCACTTATACCGCCTCTATCGGCCATTTTGACAGCGCCGCCATTGAAGTTGTGATTATCGTGCTGATGTTGCTGGGCGCGACCAACTTCCTGACGGCTTATACACTCTTTAAAGGCAAATACCGCCCGGTCATCCGCAACGGAGAAATCCGCGTGGCGGCGGGCGCAATGGTGTTCATTATTCCGTTGGTGCTGGTTGCGACGACGCTTCCTCTTTATGCGGACTCTGCTAAGGCGCTGAGGGTGGCCGTCTTCGAGTCTGTTTCCGCTTTAAGCGGCACGGGATTTTCCACAATTGCCCACATTGACTGGAACGCCTTCGGCCTGCTGA
>DAIMZF010000231.1:0-3723 GCA_036734085.1 Aggregatilineales bacterium | reverse complement strand
GCTCATCAACCCGACATTCTGCTGATTATCCTTGATACTCTGCGGCGTGACCGTCTTTCCGCCTATGGCTACCCGCAAGCCACATCGCCCGCCTTTGATGCCTTCGCGGAGCAAGCCGTCCTGTTCCAGCGTGCCATCAGCCCGGCACAGTGGACGATTCCGGCTCATGCGTCCATCTTCACCGGGCTATACCCGACATCGCACCAGGTCACGCAGGCCACCAGTCAACTGAGTCCGCACATCCCCACTTTAGCGCAGGTGCTTCAGGCCAACGGCTACATCACCAAAGGCTTTAGCAATAATCCACTGGTGGGTGTGCTGGATAACGGACTGACACGCGGTTTTAGCCAGTTTTATAGCTATGCCGGAGCCGCGCCCAACCGCCCGCAGAATGTCGCCAACGGGCGCATACAACGCGCCACCAGGCAGGTATGGGGGCGGTTTGCCCGGACGATGAGCCAGCAATTCGCGCAGAATGACTGGCTGTTCCGCACGTCGTTACACCCCCTGCTAACGCCCATCTGGACGCGGAGCATCAACTACAAGGGGAATACTGCCCGTTCCATCGATGACCTGATGGGCGTCATCGGCCAACACCGTGCCGGGCGCGATAAGCCGCTTTTTGCCTTCCTCAACCTGATGGGCGGCCACATGCCCTACCGCCCCCCGCGTGATTATCTGCACCGCCTCGCGCCGGAAATCAGCCGGGATAAAGCCGCGTTCCGCTTTATGGGGCGCTTTAATGCGGATGCCGCCCGTTGGGCCAGCCCGACAGAGCCAGCCCTCAGCACATGGGAACGCGAAGTCATCGACGGGTTTTACCGTGCGGAAGTCGCGCATCAGGATTATCACTTAGGGCGGTTGTTGGCGCATCTGCGGCAATCCGGCGCACTGGATGACACGCTGGTGATTATCGCCGCCGATCATGGCGAAGGGCACGGCGACCACGATTTCTTCGGCCATAGCTTTGTCGTGTATCAGGAATTGGTGCATGTGCCGATGGCGATTCACTATCCCCCCCGCCTGAAGACCGCACAGACAGTGACCACCAACGTGAGTACGCGGCGCTTGTTCCATACCGTGCTGGACTTGGCCGGAATCACCCCCACACAGGACAAAGCCCGCGAAGAATTACAGGCGTTGACGTTGCGCCCTATCATCGAAGGCCATGCAGACACAGAAGGCGACACCGCCTTCGCGGAAGCCATCCCGCCGCATACGCTCTTAAGCCTGCTCCAACGCCGCCAGCCGGATATTGTGCCGCGCTTAGGGCTGACCCACACCCGGCGCGGAGTCTATTCGCAGGCGTTTAAGCTGGCAACCGTCGCGGATGATGTGGAAGGGTTGTTCAACATTACGCACGACCCCGCAGAAGCGCACGATGTATCCGGCCAGCACGCCGCCTTGACCGCCCAATTACAGGGCAAAATCCGCGAATTTGTAGATTCCGCACACGCGCTCCGCGTGGATGATGGCGCGGTGGCTGGTGTGACGGATGACATGCTGGATAACCTGCGGGCGTTGGGCTATATCGAGTAAGCGCGGATGGCGTGCCAGATAGCGTGCCGGATGGCGTGCCGGAAGGCGTTACGTGCTAACGACTGTTTTTTGTTACAATAGAAGCCATTAGCCCGTGATCCCCCGTGAGGAGAACGCACCATGTCCTATGATGCGAACCTGCGCCAACTACCACTTTTTGCCACCCTTCCCCCCCAGCATATGGAATGGGCAAAGGCCGCAATGCGCGTCCTGCGCTTTGACGTGGGCGAAACCGTGTTCCAGCAAGGGGATGAGGCACAAGGGCTGTACTTGTTCCTGAATGGGCAGGGGCGGCTCGTCCGCACATTGCCGGATGGCACAGCCCAGGTGCTGGGCAGTGTGGGCGCTCACCAATACCTCAACGAAGCCGCGCTCTTTAAAACAGGGGCGGAAACAGCCACGCTGGAAATTGTGCAACAGTCGCATGTGCTGTTCATCAGCAGGCGGCGCTTGCAGGAGGTCGTCGGCTACCACCCAGAGATGAAAAAATACCTGCCGATTCCCATTGAGGCCGCCCGCGCCCAACGCCGGGAAAAAGCCTTTTTAGGCCAGCGTGATAATGAAAAAATGCTGTTGATGACGCGGCGGCATTGGTGGTCGTTTGCCCGGCAAGCGTGGATTCCGGCGCTCATTGCAATCGGCATGTTCATCCTTGCCGGGCTGATGCCCATGCCCCTGCTGGGGTTTGTGCTGGTGGGGCTGGCCGTCATTCTGCCCGGCGCGGTGATGGTTTACTTGTATCTGGAATGGCGCAACGATGAAATCATCATCACAGACCAGCGCATCATCCGCGTAGAGCGCACCATCCTGACGATGCAGGAACACCGGAGCGAAATCCCCCTGTCCAGCGTCCAGCAAATCACGGCGGAAAAAGTCACGCGGGATTTGTTCTCGCGCATCTTTGATTATGGCATGGTGGAAGTCCGCACGGCGGGACAGGGGGGAAATCTGGTACTCGACCGCATCCCCAACCCGGAAGGCGTGCAAGACCTCATCTTTAACAACCGCACACGTCGCCACGACGAGCAAGAGCGCGAACACCGTAACGTCGTCCGTGCGGAAGTTGACCGCGTGATTAGCGGCGGCAACCCCAACGCGGGCGACTTGCCCATCCTGGATGAGCCAGAAATTTATATCGCCCGCCCGCCACGCGGGTTTTTGCCCACACACTTCACCGATGAAGACGGCGACACAGTGTACCGCAAGCACGCCATTTACTACTTCCGGCAGGTTTTTACACCGCTTTTAATTATGTTAGGCGCGTTTTTGGTGATGTTGTTCGTCGGGCAGATTGGCGTGATTGGTTATGCGGCAGGCGGCGCGTTATTTTTGTTCGGCTTGTTCTGGTACTGGTGGGCGGATTGGGACTGGCGGCATGATTATTACATCATTGGCGACGAGATGATCCAGCTTGTGCATCGTCGCCCGTTCTTCCTGCAAGATGAAGACGATCAGGTGCTATTGGAACGTGTGGATAACGTGGTCGCCCGCCGCAACGGGCTGTTGCAAGTACTGCTGAACTATGGCACGGTCAAAATTTCACTGGTCGGTGCGGATAGAGGCGAGGAAAAACGCTTCCGTTATGTGCCCAACCCACCCGCCGTACAGGAAGAAATCACGCGGCGTCAGCAACGGTGGCGGAGCCAGAAAGAGGGCGAGCAAGAGCGCCGCCGCCGCGAAGAAATCGCGGAATACCTTAGCGCGTATCACGAGACACTCAAGCGGACAGGCGGCGTGCCACCTCAGGCGGGCGGCGTACCACCTCAAACGGCTGGTGCATCCGCCCAAACAAACCCGCCGGACGCTTACCAGCAACCACAGCCGCAACCTCAACCGCAACCGCCCACCGGCGCACCTGCCCGCCCGCCGCGCATCGTGCCACGCAAACGGCCAGAATAAAATGTGCTGTCACTTTTACACAAGGGCTTTGTGAATAATCACTAAAATTTTTCTGATAAACTTCATGTGATGTTGAGGTAATCAAGCGGGCTTTGGTGATAGTACACTAAGGGTATGTACAAATGCTGGTTAGCTGGCGTTTCATCACATAATCCTCCTTTTTGTTTTTGAGAACGGGTGTATGGGCAGTGCGCCCGTTCTCTATTTTTTATCAACGTTTCATGGGTACATCCTTACAGAAAATTTAACACAATTTTCTCATCAAAATCACATTTATCAGTAGCG
>DAIMZF010000230.1:0-3792 GCA_036734085.1 Aggregatilineales bacterium | reverse complement strand
GGGAACTGACTGCGAATCTGGCTTGTGTCCAACATCTAATTTCCCCTTTTGCGTCTGATATAATAAAAACAATTAAACTTAATGCCTAAAGCTACCATCTAAAATCGTTATCAACAATAACCGGGATAGACCTATGCCAACAACCAGCCCTTTAAGTGAACAAAACCATCAGCTTGTGCAGGAAGTCAAGCGACGCACGAATCAAATGGCGGCTATTAATGCCATAGCCAATCTCGTGGGGCAATCGCTGGACTTGGAGAAAACGCTGACAACTGCGCTGGATGTCACACAGGAACTGGTGAAGGCCGACGCTAGCGGAATCAGCCTAATTGATGAAGCGGCGGGTCAACTGGTGTTACGCGCCCAACGCGGTTGGATGCACGATTTTGTGGTGACGAACCCGATGCGTATTCCGTTGAACAAGGGCATGTCTGGTGAGGTGTTGGGGCATGATGATGTTGTCATCCACAATAATTTGACGGGCGATGAAGATTACGCCGTGCCCAGCTTCCGGGCGGAGCATTTTCGCTCGATTGTGATGGCGCCCATGCACGCACGCGGGCGCATTGTCGGCATCCTCAGCATCATGAGCCACGAACCCCACTGCTTTGATGATGATATGGCGGATGTCTTGCGCGTTGTTGCGGATACGATTGGGCTGGCGTTGGATAATGCGCGTTTATACTCCGATAGCATCGCCGAGCATCAACGGATGCAGGCTATCCTCCATGCAACTGCTGATGGCATCCTTGCGACTGACGCCCTAAGCAGGGTTATTCTGGTCAATAACGCGGCGGAACGCCTGCTGGATACCACACAGGAAGCGTTGATGGGTGTTACATTACAAGATGCGCCTATTAATGACCACATCCGTAATCAATTGTTGCTGGCGTTAGTCTCCCGCGAGCAAGGGGAGGGCAAGACCTTTCAGGCGACGTTGGGCGATAGCCGTGTGATAGCGGTTGTGGTTAATCCGGTGCTGTCCCAATCTTCCACCATGCCGGATGGATGGGTTATCGTGCTACAGGATGTCACCCATCAACGGCAGGCGCAACTCGCACGGGCGAAGTTCCTGCAGGCCGCCGGTCACGACATGCGTAACCCCCTCAGCATCAGCCTAAGTTCACTCATCACGCTGGATAAGCTGTTAAAAGACCGCGACCCTGCTGTGGATGAAGTGATTCATCTGGCGTTGGGCGGTCTGGAACGTTTGCAGACCATCATTGACGACTTGCTGCAACTGGAACACATCGAAAGCGGATATAACTTCCGCATCCGGGAATTTAATCTGCTGGATGTCCTGCACGAAATCCAGAAGGAGAGCGCCAATCAACTTTTACAAAGAGGTGTAACTTTAACGCTGGATACTGCGCCGGACATACCCACTCTACACGCGGATGTACGCTGGTTTAAACGGGCGATACACAATTACTTAAACAATGCGACCAAGTACACCCCCACTGGGGGCGGTGTGACTTTACGCATCCACACAGACGGCGATACGCTGATTGTGGAAGTTGAAGACAACGGCGTGGGCATCCCGGTTCATGCCCAAGCGCGGATATTCGACCGCTTTTACCGTGTGGATGGCGATAAATCCGTTGGTAGCGGGCTGGGGCTGGCGATTGTTAAAAGTGTGGCACAGGCACATGGCGGGCAGGTCTACTTACGCAGTCAGGTTGGGGAAGGCAGTGTCTTTGGCTTTCGCATCCCGGTAAACCCGCCGGAAGAACTCAAGCGCGATATTCGCCTGCCGGAGAGTGACGATGACGCCCGACCCGCACCGAAGTTATTTTAAATGTCTTTAACCCCACTGGCCTACTTTGACCTGCTGGAAACATTTCCGGAGTCCGGCTGTGCGGTTTGTAACCTGCTTTTACGGGATGCTGACCGTTTTTTAAATACGCTGATGTATGAGCGTGTGATGTCGCCCGATGTTCACCAAAGTTTCCGCCAAAGTCGCGGATTGTGTAACCTGCATGGCTGGCAGTTAACCGGCTACCGTAACGCGCTCGGTGCGGCGACACTGGCGGATGCGGCACTGGATGAACTGCTCAACATATTAGACGATGCTGTGCCGAACGGCAATCCAGCCAGAGGATTATCGCGGCTGTTATTCTCCTCAGGTGCTAATGCACAACTGACCGAAGCTCTGTCGCCAACAGCGCCTTGCATAGTGTGTGTATCGCAGGATGAAAGCGAAGCACGTTACCTGCACACCCTCAGCCAATACTTGTATGATGAACGCCTGCAAGCCGCCTATATAGAATCGGAAGGACTGTGCCTTGCACACGTCCGCCGAATGCTCCAGATGACAACAGAGGCCGACCGTTCGCGGCGGATTGTTGATATTCAGCGCGAGATATGGCGTGCGCTTCAGGCAGAATTACGCGAATTCATGCGGAAGAATGACTTCCAGCACGCGGATGAAACGATTGGCGCGGAGGGTACAAGCTGGTTACGCACCATTGCCCGGTTGAGTGGTGAGCGCGGCGTGTTTGGTTCCGAACGTAAACACAGGAGCGAAACATAACGGGGTGATAGCTCCGTTTTTGTTGGGCAGTCACGGTTAATTGGGCGGGTCATCCAACGGCACAAACTGGAAGGACGCATACGCGGCGGCAATCGCCCGGCTATCATCAGGGGGTGTTTCTGCGCGGGTATGGCGCAATATCACTGTATTGACTTCACCCCCCTGTAGAACTTCCGCCGGAATAGTGACGCTGTACGTATTCCACACACCCGTTAACACGACGGTGTCAACCCACACATCATTGACCCACACAGCTACAGATTGCTCATCCGGGAAAGGGGTTACACGGAAGGTCAGGCGATGTAAGACAGCAGGTAATGTCAAGCGGAGTGCGGCCTGTTCTTGTGCCCAACGTGCACTTGTCCCGCCGATGTCCTCCGCACGGAACCAACCCTCGCCAAAATATCGCCCGTGTTCTGGCGTGCCCGCCCGGATTTCTCCGTTCGTGTCCAGCGTCAGTGTTTCTGCATCAAGCTGGTCTAGCGGCGTGAAGACTTGTACACGCACATTTACATGCTGTGGAAATACGCGGCGCTCGCGCTCAAAGGTGCGGTCTGCCAGTGGCACATACGCTGTGTTGATGACCTGTTGTATGACCTGCGGTGCGATGTCGTCCCGATCCATAATGATGATATAGCGCGGGGACTGTGTGCGGATGTGCTCCGTCCATACTTCCGCGTTGAACTGTTGCGTATATAACAGCGTATAATCCGCCATGAGTACCTGCGCGGCACGGAATGACCCCTGCGCGATAACCAGCGTGGATTCCGGCGGATAAACAGGGGTCATCCATGCAATAGCTTGCTCCGGTGCGGAGCGTGTATCGCGCAATAGGGGCGCTAGGGTCAGGCTTTGTATCAGGAGCATGATGCTTAAAATAATCGGCGGCACTAATGCGATAGTCCGCCAGCGCGGGCGTAAAGCACCTAGCGACACCCATCCGCACATTGCCAGCAGAACAAGCGGGTACAAAGTAGGCAGGTACAAACGCGGACGTTCCAGCGATTCGTACAGAAACAGCCGTCCGGCGCTAATGACCAGCCACACCCCGCAGAACAAAATAAGCTGTGGATGGTTCCGCCAGCGCCAGCCTGCACCCACGACGCCCACCCCGATGACGCCGACCCCCAATGCGAACACAGCCGATGAACTCCCGACGAGCCACGCCCAACCATCGCGGAAGGCGTCCCAACGTGTGCTGAATGTTTCGCCACGCCCAAGCATAGAATCCGCCCGGTTGACGTGGGCGGCGTGGTCGC
>DAIMZF010000229.1:0-3800 GCA_036734085.1 Aggregatilineales bacterium | reverse complement strand
ATAGCTGGTTGCGGAATTGCCCGGATAGCCCACCGGAGCTAATGCCTTTGTCCAGCCCGGCGATGTCTACATACGTTATCGTGGCATAGGTGATCTTCTTCGGGTTGAATAGCGCCACCAACGCGGTCAGGCGTGGGTCGGGCACATCCACGATCGCGGTGTGTATCTCGAATTGGCCGCTACTGACGGCGGTTGTATCCAGGTTTTGCCCGGTCAGCGCGTTAAAAATGGTTGTTTTGCCGCTATTAGGTAAGCCGATAATGCCGAGTCGCATGGGTGCGTGTATCCTTTATGGCAGATTTTTGTATGCTCAACAAAAAAGCAGAGGCACAAGTGAACCTTGTACCTCTGCTTCAAATATCATATAGAACGCCCGATAGCTGGCGGCCTGTTATTTCGTCTCGCGGTAGAGGACGTGACGGCGCACATGGGGGTCATATTTTTTTAGTTCAAGCCGGTTCGGGTCATTACGGCGATTTTTGTATGTGATATACATATGGCCGCTTTCCGTGCTTTTCATCTTCACTACAAGGCGGTTGCCTTTTTTAGCCATGATTCACTGCTCCTTCATCCATTATTGTAAGCCTCCGATGGGATTTGAACCCATGACCTCTTTCTTACCAAGAAAGCGCTCTACCCCTGAGCTACGGAGGCGGGTTAAAGCATGTGGGCCCGGCAGGACTCGAACCTGCGAAGCGTTACCGCAGCTGATTTACAGTCAGCCCCCTTTGCCGCTCGGGACACGGACCCAGTTCTTAAAAGTATGCTCCCCAATCAACGGGGAAGATAGCCCTCTATGGGACTCGAACCCATAACCTCATTATTACAAGTAACGTGCTCTGCCAATTGAGCTAAGAGGGCGTATTTTCACGCATTATAGCAGTGTTGGCTCTGGCTTGTAAATGGGCGTCCCGGTGGGTGTCTTGACGGTCGTCCCGACAGATGTCCCTATGGGTGTTTGTCCCTGTTGGGATAACGCGCTACATTGTATAAAGACGCGGTGATGTTGTCAAGCCCTCAGTGACTAAAGCCCGCACCTGACACCCGTCAATAAACTCAGTTCCCAACCAGCACCACAATCACCACCAGCAGAACCATAATCTGCACCAGCCACACCGCCGCGCCGAACAACAATGCCCATAATCCAGACCGAAACAAAGTGCGAAGCTGTATCCGCATTCCGATTCCGGCCATCGCAACCACCAGCAGGAACTTCCCCGCCGTTGTGATGAGCGATACCACCGACGCGGGCAACAGGTTTAAACTGGCGAATATGCTCATCAGAAAGAAGCCGAGAATAAAACGGGGGATATGCACGGCGGACGCCTCGCCGCCCTGCGCGACGTTCTGCGCCTGCATCCACATCCCAATCCAGATGACCATTGGCCCCAACATCAGCACACGCCCCATCTTGACGACGGTTGCAATCTGCCCAACGTCGTTATTCACGCTGAAGCCTGCCGCCAGCACCTGACCAAACGCCTGCAAAGAGCCACCCACCAGCAACCCGCCGCCCACATCGTTTAATGACAGCGACCGGATAAGCAATGGCATGATGAAAATGCCCAACGTGCCGAGTAAGTTCACCACGCCGATGGAGATGCCCGTGTCCGCTTCATCCGCTTTGATAGACATGCTCGTGGCCGCCACCGCCGACGAGCCACAGATGCCATTGCCCGCGCCGATGAGTAAACTAAACTGACGAGAAAACCCCATCCATTCCCCCAGCTTCAGGCTGACAAAAACAGAGGTGCTGATGGAGATGAGGATAATCACGGCGGCTAGCGGCCCCAATGCAATCAGGCTATCCAGTTGTAGTTCCACCCCCAGCAGAACAATTGCCACCGGGAGCAGTTGTTTTTCCGCGAAATGCCCGCCGCGATCGGTGGCTGGGGTGCTTACCAGCAAATTGCCAACCAGAACCCCCAGCAAAATCGCTAAGGTGACGTTGCCCAGACTCGGCAGGTATCGCGCTAACCACCAACTGAGCGCCCCCACGCCAAACACGATGATTAAGCCCATCCATAGCTGATTAAAGCGCACAGACGACACTTGCATACAATTGACCGGCCTTCTTAAAATATGCCGGATGATTTAAGCGTCATCCGGCCAGTTTGCAGTAGGTTGCATTTTGCTGTGCTAGAGGTAAATGTTCTGCGCCGCAAGGTAGGCGTCAATATCAACCACCTGCCCACACTTGATGGACTCCTGCGCGGCGGCGGCCACCACCACCGACCAAAGCCCCTCACGGGCGGAGGCGGTATTGGTCGGCTTACCCTGGATGTTATCCACGAAGTACACATGCTCGTAGAAGGTCGCACCGTTATGGCCGCTATCCTCAATCCAGCGCGGGTAGGCGGGCGTAATCTCACGCGAAGGTTTATCTTCCCCTGCCATAATCTCGATATGGCTCACAAGCGGCTTATGGCTCACAAAGCTCTGCTGTTCACGGGCGTGCAAGCGGCCTGCATCCCCGCAGATGACCAGTTCTTCGTAGAACATCGGCGCGAACATACACAGGCTGAAGTTCGCCTTCACCCCGTTGGCGTAGTCGATGACCACAAAGGCATTGTCTAAAATGTCGGATTTTTCGCCGTTGTACTCAAAATCGCGGAAGTTCACCGCCATACTGCCGGACGCATACACACGCACAGGCCGCGCCCCTGCAAACAGGTTCATCAGGTCAAAGTAGTGGCAACATTTTTCCACCAGCGTATCGCCGGAATATTTGGCGAACTTATTCCACTGGCTCACTTTGTCCAGAAACGGGATGCGATGCTCCTGCATACTGATGAGCTTGATATTGCCCAGTGTGCGGCGCTCGACAACTTCGTGGATGGCCTCTACACACATGGATTTATAGCGATATTGCAACCCCACCTGAAAGACCGCCGGGTAGCTTTCCGCCAATTGGGTGATTGCCAGCGCATCCGCTACGGTGGTGGCGATGGGTTTTTCCAGCAGGATGTGCTTGCCGGAGGCCGCCGCGACCTGCACAACGTCGATGTGTGTGTAGTTGGGCGTGCAGATGATTAACGCATCCACCGCCGGGTCGTTGCACGCTTCTTCCAGCGATGCATAAATAACCAGGTCTTCCTGCGACCAGCGTTTATGCACGGCCTGCGCCATCGCCACACTGCCCGGATTCGGGTCATAGATGCCATGAACCATAGCGCGGCCTTCCAGATGCGTCATGTTCAGGTGTTCCTGGCCTATCATGCCCGTGCCGATGATATTAAAGCGGTATTGCGGCACAGGCCGCGCGGAGATGTAGCGGTCAGCCTCCGGCAGATAGTTAAATAACGGGTTTAACGCAAGACTGCGTGAGCGTATCTCGTTGCTGTGGGTCATGGGACGCTGGCTCCATTGGCGGCGGCTAATAAGCTAAACCATTCTAAGCGGGATAACGTAACATCATCGGCACGCACACTCGCCGGGATGCGTGCCGGGTTCATCGTGCCTAAAATAGGCTGAATCGGCGCGGGGTGGTGCAACAGCCAAGCCAGCGCGATGGCCTCTGGTGTGGTGTTGTGGGTCTGCGCCATTTGCGCTATCAGCCGGGCGGTGTTCTGCTCATTCGCGGGGGCGTTGGCATCCTCGCGGAACAAGCGCCCGCCCGCCACCGGCGACCACGCCTGCACCACCATCTCGTGCAGGCGGCAATAATCCAGTGTAGCCCGCGCACCGGTGTAATGGGCGGCGTGGGTGTTCGCCACAATGCCATCGTTGATGAGGTCATTATGGAGCAGATTTAGCTCAATCTGGTTGACCACCAACGGCTGACGGATGGTTTTCTTCAG
>DAIMZF010000228.1:0-3809 GCA_036734085.1 Aggregatilineales bacterium | reverse complement strand
TGATACCCTCAATCAGCAGTAGCTCGGTGATAGTCATATCTAACGGTACGATGCGTTGTGGATTTTCCGGCACGCACGTTTCACCCAGCGCGTGTTGGATTAAGCGAAAATCATCATCGCAAGGGGTCGTGTCCTGTGCGAAAGCAGGCAGGGCAAACAGCAGAATCAGCAAAAAGGCAAACCATTTCATCAAACACGCTCCATATGGGTTATTGTGTACTGTGGATAATTGTAGGTATTCTCGTAGCCAGTGGTGGTGATTGTCTCGACGTAACGCGCCACCTCCACGCGCATTTCGTAAGCATAGGATGTGCCATCTGGCGCGGTCGCATAGATGCGTACCTCCGCCCATGCGGGATGTTCGGCGTCATCGTCCTGCGCCACGATTTCGCCTTGCTTCGGCCAGCCGAACCAGTCCCAGCCGTGCATCTGCCATAGCTCACGCTCCGCCGCCTGCAAAAAGCCGCCATCCAGCCCGCCCCAGCCGCGATAATGCCCGCGTAGAGCGCCCACATCGCCGGAGCGCGTCACAATCCCTTGCGCCTGCACTTCCTCAACATACGCCCAATAATGGCCTGTCGGCATGTCCATCAACGTTGGCGCGAACACATGCCCGCCGAAGTGACTCACCCGCCACGCCCGCAGAGACTCATCCGCATAGTTACGACGCAGGTCGTTATACAACGGATAGCCGAACTTGGCACATGCGGCATCTACCGTGCCATGTGTACAGACCAGCACATCGCGGATTGCGTCGGCCTCCGGTGTGCGGTAAACGTCAAAGCGCGGCAGGTCGTCGCGCCCTTCAAACAACGCCCAAAGCAAGCCGCCGAGTTCGTCGTCCGGCACGCTGTATTCCACTTTGTCGAACGCCGCGATTTCGTCCGCCGTGCGTGTGTAGAACATCACCCGCCGATAGCCAGCGCGTGAATACTCATCATCGGGCGCAATCAGCAGGGGGCGGTGACGGTATGCGCCCGTTTCCTGATAGCGTTGAAGCCACAACGCCATCAGGTTAATGGCTTCCTGCGGCAGAACCCCTGCCTGCTGGTAGATGTTATTACGCCAGGGTAGCGGCGTTTCAATCAAAATCGCGTCGTCGAAACTGCCTGCATAGCCGCCGGGATCGAGTCCCTTCTCAATCGCCAGCCGATTACAATACGCCTTGACCGTCGTCTGTTCTGCTTCCATTGGAGTTAACTTTCTACTTTTAGAATCTCGTGTTTACCGTTTAATTCTGCGGGAGCTTGCCGCTTACGTCCGCGCCGTCCGATGGGGACACACATCGGCGTGCCCGTCACCGGATCGGTCACGACCTGCGCTTCCAGCCCGAACACCTGCCGGATGTTGATCGAAGTCATGACCTGTTCCGGTATCCCATGCACCACAATCTGCCCGCCGCGTAACGCGACGATGGTATCGGCATATCGCGCCGCCTGATTCAGGTCGTGTAATACCATAATGATCGTGCGCCCCTGCGCGTTGAGGTCGTCCAGCAAATCCAGCACATCCATCTGATACGCCATGTCAAGGTAAGTCGTCGGCTCATCCAACAGCAGGATGTCGGTCTGTTGGGCTAGTGCCATTGCAATCCACGCCCGTTGCCGTTGCCCTCCACTGAGCGTATCTACCGGACGGTCTGCGAACATCGTTAAATTGGTGATGGTCAGTGCTTCCTGCGTGATGCGCTCATCCTCAGACGACCACTGCTGAAGCCAGCTTTGATGCGGGTAGCGTCCCTGCGCGACCAGTTCATGCACGGTCAACCCCTCCGGCGCGACGGGCGACTGCGGCAGGATGCCCAACTGCCGCGCTAAATCTTTGGCTTTCATGCGGTGGATGTCCTGTCCATTGAGGTAAGCGCCACCGCGTGTCGGCTTGAGCAGGCGCGATAGTCCGCGTAACAACGTCGATTTGCCGCAACCATTCGGCCCTACCAGCGCCGTAATCGCGCCGCGCTCGATACTCAGGTTCAGGTCATGGACGATGATCGTCTTGCCGTCGTAGGTCAGTGAAAAATTCTCAATCTCGATCATGTGTCATCCCGTTATGCGTTGCGCGTACGATAGAGCAGATACAGAAAATACGGTGCGCCGATGATGGCGGTGATGATACCGATGGGCATCTCCGACGGTGCGACCACCCAGCGCCCGATAAGGTCAGCCAGCACCAGCAACGCCCCGCCGAACAACGCGCTAACTGGCAACAGCCCTTCATGCGATGCGCCCACCAGCCGCCGCGTCACATGCGGCGCGACCAGCCCGACGAAGCCAATCGTTCCGGAGACAGCGACCGCCCCCGCCGCCAACGCCACACTGACGATGAGCAGAATCAACCGTTGACGCTCGACCTGTAACCCTAGTCCTTGCGCCATCTCATCGCCCAGATTAAGCGTGTTCAGCCAGCGCGCAGACAGAAACGCCAGCGGCAACAGCACCGCCAGCCACGCCGCCAGCGCGTAGACGTGTTCCCAGTTGCGCCCGTACACACTGCCCGTCAGCCACACATACGCCTGCTGTACCTGATTGATGTTGCCAAAAACCAGCATGAGCGTCGTCAATGAACCGACCACCGACGCCAGCGCCACGCCAATCAGGATGAGGCGCATTGGCGAACTGCCGCCGCCCTTCCACGCCAGCAGATAGATCAAAATCGCCGTCACCAACGCCCCGCCGAATGCCGCGAACGGCAAGGCGCTAATCGGCACACCATCCAGCCACACAATGACCGCCACCGCCGCCAGCCCCGCGCCACCACTCACACCGAGTAGATACGGGTCAGCTAGTGGATTGCGGGTGATACCCTGCATGATCGCGCCGGAAGTCGCCAGCGCCGCGCCCACCATGAAGGCCACCAGAATACGCGGCAGGCGAAACGTAAACACGACCAGGTTAAAATTGCTGTATTGCGGATGCTCCGCGTCGAGCGTTCCGGTGAGCGTTTGCACCACTTCCAACGGCGAAATATCATATGCGCCGTAGCTGATGCTGATAACCAGCGTCGCCAGCGTGAAGGCGATGATGACCAGCGCGACAGGCAACACCCGCCGGTCGATGCGATATGAAAACGGCAATCTGCGCGAACGAAATGTGATCCATGTCGGGCGGATTTCTTGTGTCGTCATCAGCGCTTCACCTTCCATCGGGCTAACCAGATGAAGAACGGCGCACCGAGTAGCGCCATCATCACGCCGACCGGGAGTTCCTGCGGGCGGATCATCACCCGTGCCGCCACATCCGCCAGCGTGACCAGCATCGCGCCGACCAGCGCCGAATAGGGCAGTACCCATCGGTAATCCACCCCGACCAGGAAGCGTACCATATGCGGCACGACCAACCCGACAAAGCCAATCGGCCCGGCCAGCGCCACCGCCCCACCGGAGAGTAGCACAACAATCACGGCGGCGATGGCTTTGACGGCCACCGTGTTCTGCCCTAAGCCCTTCGCCATGTCTTCACCTAAGCTGATGGTGGTGATCTGGCGGCTGATGACCATCGCCCCCAGCAGGCCAAGCAGGATATATGGCGCAACCTGTAAAAGCAGGGTCATATCACGCCCGGCCAGCGACCCCGCCGTCCAGAAGCGGATGCGGTCGAGCGTCTGCTGGTCGGTGATGAGTAGCGCCGTCGTGAACGACGAAACGAACGCAGTCAGGATCACACCGGCCAGCGTTAGCCGGAGCGGAGTCGCGCCGCCGCGCCCCACCGAGCCGAGCGCATACACCAGCACCGCCGCCACACCCGCGCCAATAAATGCGAAAAACGCATACGTTGAAAGCGGCGGATTGCCCAGCAGATAGACCGCCAGCA
>DAIMZF010000227.1:0-3840 GCA_036734085.1 Aggregatilineales bacterium | reverse complement strand
TGCAGGCCAACGGCGGCACAATCGATAAATTTATGGGCGATGCTGTGATGGTGCTTTTTAATACCCCACTGGAGCAACCCGACCACGTATTCCGTGCGGTAAGCGCCGCTTGCCAGATTTTTGCGGTTTTGCCGGAATTTCATCAACAATTTGTAGAGGAATTTCGCCTGAAGATTAATTTTGGCATCCACACCGGGCAAGCCGTTGTGGGTAATGTGGGCACAGCCCAGATGATGGATTTTACCGCCGTAGGTGATACGGTCAACGTCGCGGCACGTTTACAGGATGTCGCACAGGGCGGGCGCATCCTCATCAGTGACACAGCACATCAGGCTATCAAGGACAAGTTTGAGTTCGAGCCATTTGGGTTGAACCATCTTAAAGGGCGGCAAGTCCCCGTGATGACTTACGAAATTATCTGCCCTATGCCAACTATCGAACCGGGTTTTGATGGTGACTAAACCACCATCAGAACCCGCCAACAGCTAAAAGTTCAGCTTATTCAGCAAGTAATGTCGCCTCAAGCGTCATCTCAACAGCACTCAAAGCACGAGAAACGATACAGTTCGTCTTGGTGTCCTCAGCAAACTTAAGGAACTCTTCTTCGCTAATGCCCGGAATGACGGCTTCGGTCTTTAAGTCAATTTTGCTGATGGAAAGACCGCTATCATCTTTGGTCATATGCACATGGGCGGTCGTGTTGACATAAGTCGCGGAATAACCGGCACGTTCCAACCCGGCGTTGAGCGCCATACTATAGCAACCGGCGTGTGCGGCCCCCAGTAATTCCTCCGGGTTTGTGCCTGCGCCTTCCTCAAACCGAGAACTGAACGAGTAGGCATGTTCGCCTAATCCGGTTGTCAATGTGCCCTTACCCTCTTTGAGTGTGCCTTCCCATTTGGCGCTTGCTTTTCTAACAGCCATATCAGAATTTCCTCCCTGTTGATTAATTTACGGCAGGCTAATCATAGCACAAGCATGGCCGACAATTGCTGTGGGATTTATGAGATAAGTTGAATCTATCCAGATGGAACCTAACGTAACAGTTTTTCGTCTTACAATTATCTTGTCACAATAAAGGAGTGTTGTAATGAAGTTTTTCTCTGTATTAGTCGCTATCTTAGGCGTAGCAATTTTCGCACTAACATCTGTCAATCAGTCATCGGCAAACGACATGGATGATCTAACCGGCGGTGAGTGGGTTTTGGTCTCCTACGACGGAATTCCTGTCAGTGATGAGAGCATCATCACGCTTGAATTTAATATAGATGGCACGATTGTGGGTGATGGCGGTTGCAACAGTTACGGCGGCAACTATGTGGTTGACGGCGAAAGTATTTCGTTTGGCTCCGTATTCAGCACACGGCGCTTTTGTGATGGTTTAATGGAGCAGGAAAGCGCGTACTTTGCCGCGCTAGAGGCCACTACTAACTACACACTCACAGACAATGCGTTAGTTATCAGCTACGGTGATAATGGTCAAGAACTTGTATTCGAGCGCAAAATCACACTGGTTGGCTCTCGTTGGCAGTTGGTTTCATTCGGTGATGAACCTACCGTAACGGATAGCATCGTCACATTGAACTTTGGCGAAGACGCCCGCGTATTTGGCTCTGCCGGATGCAATAACTATGGCGGCCCGTACACGTTTAATAATAATGACATTACCTTCGGCATGTTAATCAGTACGATGATGGCCTGCCAAGAAGACATTACGGCGCAGGAAATCGCCTTCTTCGCCGCATTGGATGCCGCCACTAGCTATGAAATCAGTCAGGATACGCTCATCATTTATTATGATGACAGCGAACAAATGGTGTTTGAGAATGCTATCAAACTAATCGGCACACAATGGATTCTCACCGTTTTTGATGGTGCTGACCCGCTTGCTGATACAACAATCACTCTGGAATTTGATGAAGAAGGCCGCGCCTTTGGTTCATCCGGGTGTAACAGCTATGGTGGTAGCTTCACTGTCGAAGACGATACGCTGGCCTTCGGCATGATGACAAGTACGATGATGGCCTGCCTGCAAGACAATATTATGCAACAAGAGCAGGCTTACCTCCAGGCACTAAACGCGACTGTGCGATACGAGATATTCGGCAATCGTCTGATTATTGTCTACGGTGATGGTCAACGTCTTACTTTTGAACCCGCTAGCACAGAATAAATAACAGATGGCCGGGTGGTCTTATGATGATTGCCCGGTCATCGTCACCTCATCGCGTCAAAAGCCCTTTATATGAGTTCTTCATGAGCAGGTGCTCTATAGCTTGAACATTGGATAAGCCTTCGGTACACTCAATATTAGTAATCAGTAAAAATTGTATATCTCTGTAAAAACATCCACTGGTCTTGTACCCTGCGCTTAAACAGCGCTAAAAACTATCTTCTGTAAGCAACAAGGTTTCTGGATAAGACACCTTTGTTTGCGTTCCTGATGTTTTAGACAATGAGGAGGTCACTATTGAACTGATCTTACAGTGAACGCCCGTAGCAATCCTGTACCGATCAACACAAGTGCGATTAAAGATAAAAGGAAAAACCATGAAAAAACTACTTGCAACACTTATGATCGTTGTTTTGGCTGTCTTTTCATTGAGTGTGGTTGCCGCACAAGATGATAGTGTTATCCGCGTCGGCTCAAAACAATTCACCGAGCAATTGGTACTCGGCCAAATTATCATTTTGGCACTGGAAAATAACGGCTTTAATGTCGCAGATAACACGAACTTAGGCGGTACAGCAGTAAACCGCGAAGCATTACTTGCCGGTGAGATTGATGTTTACCCCGAATACACCGGAACAGCAATTTCAAACTACTTCCGCGAAGTCCCATTCGTAAGCGAAGATGAAATCCTGCAATATTCCAACAGCATGTATGATTCATACGCCGTTGTCAGCTCTTTAGATGCGGCTATTTACGATATGGTCTGGTTACAAGCCGCGCCGATGAATAACACCTACTCTTTCGCCGTGATGCGCTCCTTTGCGGAGGAAAACGGCATCATCACAGCACAAGACCTGGCGGACTACGTTAATGCGGGGAATGATTTACTACTCTCCACAATGGATGAATTCGCACAACGTCCCGACGGCCTAACTGCTTATGAGAACACCTATGACTTCACCATCGCCGAAGACCTGCAAACAGTCATCGCTGGCGGCACACCTGCCCAAACTTCCCAACAGCTTGATCAAGGACAGGCAGACATCGCCGTTGTATATTCAACCGATGGCGCTCTTTTGGCCTATGACTTTACCGTGCTGGAAGACCCGATGAACGCACAGCCGATTTTCGCGCCTGCGCCCGTCTTCCGTGGGGAAGTCGTCCGTAACAATCCGTCTATCGTCCCCATTTTAAATGCCATCTTTGCTACGCTCGATACCGTGACCATGCAAAACCTGAACGGTCAGGTCGAGGTTGAAGGCTTATCACCCCGCGATGTAGCCGAAACATATCTGCGTGATAACGGCTTCATCGACTAACTTAATCTAGCAGACACAAATACGGTGATGTGCTATCCTTTGGGTAGCGCATCGCCATAGATTATTGGCATTGCTCAAGTAAAGGGGATTAAAGCCATCAAAAGCAATAGAATTGCGATATTAGGAAGCGCATTCGCCACGCTAGCGTTTTTCTTCCTGCCATTAATTGAACTACGGCCTAATCGTCTGGCAAGTGGCATCGGTTTTCATCTGCTCCAGCTACAGGGTGATTATCGTTATCTTGTGCTGTTTTTGTTGGCAATCGCGCCGATGATTCTTGCGTATCGTCATCAAGAAATACAGCGTGGATGGTGGCTAGCCATCATCGGTAACGCGCTTTTAATTTTG
>DAIMZF010000226.1:0-3936 GCA_036734085.1 Aggregatilineales bacterium | reverse complement strand
CGGCTGGTTTACCAGCTTCCTGCACTTCACGCAGATAGCGTAAGCAATCAGGCTGTGAGCCGTCTAAATCGGTAAATCCGTAGACTTGCGCCAATTGCCCGCTTGAAAGTGACTGCCCATTCCAGCGTGATACATCCCCATCTGCGGCCATGTGCGCCACCGCACGCCCGACAAAACGCGGCGTTTCGGAAATGACGAAGTACGTATTTGCCATAAGTAGTTGGAAGATTTTCTGGAATCAGGGCTAATCGTCAGGATGGCACGTAATTGCCGGAATTTACAAGCGCTTCGTACACACAACGAGACCATGCCTCAACGCGCTCACAATAGCCGTCCAGAAAAGAGTGTTCACCATTGTTATAATTCACGGACATCGTGGCAGGGTATGTCAAGGCGTTCTTGGCTGTTGTGTACACCCTGCCATCAGTCGAGTAAATCGGTTGCTAACTCAGCGTCAACTCGGTCACATCACGCAGATACGCGCCTGTCAGCGAATTTTCCGCACGGATAATTTCAGCAGGCGTGCCTTCAAACATCACCCGACCACCCTTATTACCGCCTTCTGGCCCTATATCGATAATCCAATCGGCGTTCTTAATGACATCCAGATTATGCTCGATGACGATGACCGTGTTACCACCATCCACCAGCCGATTCATGATTGATAGCAACTGACCAATATCGGACATATGCAAGCCCGTTGTCGGTTCGTCCATCACATATACACTGCCCTTTTTGTGTAACTCACTGGCAAGTTTGATGCGTTGGCATTCCCCGCCGGATAATGTACTGAGTGGTTGCCCTAGCGTAAGGTAATCTATTCCGACATCGCGCATGGAACGTAATTTGCGGTTTATTTTTGAAATATCAAAAAACTCAAGCGCCTGCTCGACCGTCAACGCCAGCACATCGGAGATTGATTTGCCGTTAAGCGTATAAGTCAGCACCTCATTCTTAAAGCGTTTGCCTTCGCAGATTTCGCAAGGGGTCTTGATGCCATCCATAAAGCCCAGATCGGTGTAAATAACCCCCAAGCCCTGACAATTTTCGCACGCACCTTCAGAGTTAAAACTGAACAGGGAGGCACTCACATCATTGGCTTTAGCAAAGGCTTTACGCACATCATCCATGATGCCGGTATACGTCGCCGGATTAGACCGACTGTTTGCTCCAACGGGTGCTTGGTCAATGACGATAGCATCAGGATGTTGGCGCACAAATTCTTCATTAATGAGTGAACTTTTGCCAGAACCCGCCACGCCAGTAATCACGGTCAACACACCTTTAAGGATGTCCACCGTCACGTTTTTCAGGTTGTTCTCATTGGCATTAGCAATCCGCAGGACGCCGTTTGCGGCGCGGAATGTCTGCTTCATCGGCAGGCCATGTTGCAGATGTTTGCTGGTGAGTGTATCGGCGGTGAGCAGGCCATCGTAGCTCCCTTCATAGACGATTCCGCCGCCGCCCGTGCCCGCACGCGGCCCCACATCAACGATATGATCGGCCACCTTAATCACATCGGGGTCATGTTCAACCACGATGACGGTATTGCCCTTGTCGCGCAATTTTTTCAGTAAATCGTTCATGCGATGCACATCACGCGGATGCAGGCCGATGCTCGGCTCATCGAAGATGTACATGACATCAACTAAACTGCTGGTCAGGTGCTTGACGATCTTCACCCGTTGCGACTCGCCGCCGGAGAGGGTATCCGTCGGACGGTCAAGCGTCAGATATTCCAAGCCAATGTTAATCAGATGTTGTAAACGCTCCGTGAGCGTGGCAATCATCGATGCGGCGGTGGGTAGATTAATCGCACGAATCACCCGAATCAGTTCACTGATTTCCATCGCGGACAAATCCGCAATATTGTATCCATTGATTTTACAACTCAGCGCCGCCTGGCTCAGACGAGCGCCTTTGCAAAGGGGACAGGGCTGATTGCTGATATAAGGCGCGACGGCTTTCTGTGTGCGTTCGCCCAATGTTTTAATATCGCGCCGGATGTAAGCGCGGCTAAACTTCTCGATGATGCCTTCATAGGTGACGTTCATCGTATTGTTGCCAATCTGCATCTTGAACTTACGCGCTTTGCCATGCAGGAGTAAATCCATTTCCTCATCCGTGAAGTCTTGCAACTTCTTGTCATTATCGAAGAAACCAGAACTCACATAGCTGTCACGCTCCCACGCCACAAACACCGGAACCTGTATAGCGCCTTCATTGAGCGACTTTGACATATCCAGAAAGCTATCTGACACAACACCCAGTTTTTGCCCGATGCCATTACATTCTGGGCACATACCCTGCGGATCGTTGAAGGAAAAAGCGTTGGAATACCCGACGAAAGGCTGTCCCACCCGTGAGAATAATAAACGTAACACAGGCGAAATATCCGTGATTGTCCCCACTGTAGAATGTGACCCGCCGCCCAGCCGTTTTTGATCGACCACAACAGCCATGCTCAAATTCTGAATGGAATCCGCATTGGGTTGAGAGTAGCGCGGCAGAAAGTTACGCACGAACATGCTGAAGTTCTCATTCAATAGGCGCTGTGCTTCGGTAGCGATTGTATCAAACACAATAGATGACTTACCCGAGCCGGAAACACCGGTAAAGATGGTGATTTTGCGCTTGGGAATACTTAACGAGACGTTCTTCAAGTTATTTTCGCGTGCGCCGCGAATTTCTATATATTCCTGTATCACAATGCTCTCCTGTTATCAATCATCTGAATCATATGGCATGGCGCAGTACAGAACATATATTCTACTACTAAAGTGTTCATCCGTCAAATCGTGTTTGGGCGCTGGAGTCGCATCAGAACCGGCCTGTTATTCAACTTCATTATGATTCATTCCCCTTTCCATGAGTCAAATTGCATGTTGGAATCGACACGCACTCTTATCATAAGGGGATGGTGTGTAGGTAGAGGGTTTTAAGAGGGCGGGGACACAATAGGACTTTATAGCCCAGTATAGGCCATTAAGCAGATGCAAGATAATCCATCTGGCTCATTTTTTGTGACCACCCCCGTGATACGATTCTGGAAACATCGCTTATTTCCAGAGGTATCTTATGCCATACGAAAATGTGACCGATTTACCGGATAATGTCCGCAATGTACTCCCCCAACACGCACAGGAAATTTATCTAGCCGCCTATAATAATGCCTGGGATCAATACGAAAAACCAGAAGACAGATATGATAACGCCTCGCGTGAAGAAACTGCTCATCGTGTCGCATGGTCAGCCGTCAAAAACGTGTATGAAAAAGATGACGATACGAATAAATGGAAGCAGAAATAATCAATCACATGCGCCTCGCCACAATGCAGACTTCTATGATATATGCCGTAAATGTCCACCTGACCTAGTTCAAAATCAACCCTATGGTGGTTTTGGGAAGATGGAAAATAGTTTAAGTTGAGTTAAATAGGTACATTCCAGAAATAGAGGTTCGTATGTTCAATAAAATACTTGTCCCCATGAGTGACACACTGCATTCGCAGAATGCACTCGGCCAAGCCGCGACACTGGCTAAAGCATTTTCGGCCGATGTCCATATCTTAGGCATGATGAAGCCTGATGTCTCCCGGTTTGCAGACCCTATAACGTGGTATACGACGAAGAGCCATAAACTGGATGATTTTAGCGATCTGGTTTCTCAACTGGAAGCGGAGAATGTATCTGCACAATTGAACCTCATGGATACTTTTGTCGTGGAAAAGTTCGTGCGCCATCTCGACGAACATGAATTTAATCTTATCATTATCTCCGAGAAGGATCACCTGGTTCGTGCGCTCATGCGCGACGCACTGGCGCATACATCAATCCCGGTGCTTTTTGCTTCTCGCCGGTTCACAAGGCCCATACGCCGTATTCTTTTACCTCTGGATTTCTCGCTCCGGGCGGAATGTGTTCTGCCGCTAGCAA
>DAIMZF010000225.1:0-3997 GCA_036734085.1 Aggregatilineales bacterium | reverse complement strand
ATTGCCCACAATCGAAGACTTGTCTCGAACAGACGGCGTTTGTGCATTGCACAAATTGATCGTCTTTTTTGTTATACGGGGTACATTTTAGTACATGGGTACTATGGCGTAAGTTTACTGTAGCAGACAATATCATGAAGCTAATTTTATTTGCCTTTATTACGACAGATAAGGAAGCCAACACATGAGTGGTGCCCCAACTGTCATCGCAGATTACGTCAAACTCGAAGAAATTGCTAAAGTATTTGACTCCTACGCCCAAGAAATCACCAAGACGTATCAATTTATCAATCAGCATGTCGATGAGCTAAAGGGCGGCGCTTGGGTAGGCCGCAACGCCGACCGCTTTTATGCGGAGATGGATAATGAGGTTATACCCGCGCTATACCGCCTGCGTGATGCGTTGGAAGAATCCGCAGATGTAACGCGCATGATTATCAAAATCTTCCAGCAAGCAGAAGAAGATGGCGCGGCCTTCTTTACCGGTGATACGAGCGGTGGTATTTCGATGATGGGCGCGGGTGTGGGTGCAGGCACGGGCACACCGCAAAATACCATTCGCCCGCCAGATTACACGGCAGGTAATATTCCACTCTATAACGTCAACATCAGCAACCCCAACTTTAACGCACAGGCTTTTGTGAATGGTCTAAATCCCGGCGACCGTCCGGTAGTCTTTGTGGTACACGGCTTTAACGACAATGCCGAAGGGTATCCCCAATTTACCGATTACATCCAGGGGCAATATGGCGGCAGGCAACCCCCGCCGATTGTGGTCGGTGTGGAGTGGGATTCCAGCACATTAGGGCAAAATGTCCTCCGGAATATGGCGGTCGCTGGTCTGCCGGGAGCGGCGGGTGCGGGGGTTGGCACGGCGATTGGTAACTATCGGCAAGGCGAAGCCAATGCGATGACTTACGGCCCGCGTATGGGCGAACTGCTATCAGCCTATAATTATGCCCATCCCAACAGCCCGGTGAATGTGGTCGCGCACAGCTTAGGCAACGGCCTGACGATGAACGGCATCGCGTCCCATGATGTGAAGATTAACAGCTTCATCGCGGTGCAGGGCGCGGTAGACCAGGAAGACATCCGACCCGGTGGACGCTTAGGGGATGTGCTGAATGTGCAGGAAGTCGGTAACCTGGGCGTGACTTATACCCCCAATGACCGCGCGGTTGGTTGGGCACGTCGCGGTGCTGGATTTGGGGAAGGGCTGGGCAATTATGGCGGCGGAGAAAATCTGGCACGGCCTGAAGGCACAACCCGCTACTATAATATGGAATCCAGCGATAAAAAGTGGACAGGGCTGAACCACTACGGCGTCAATGACCCTGTGATTCAGCGCGATGTCATCCCGAATATGTGGGGGGCAAATGGCGAAGGCTTGTCCGGCGGTATCGACCCGCGCTTCCGCTAGAGGGGTAAATGATGACACAAGGTGTAGCACAAATTAAAGAGGGCGTTATGGGTAAGGTAGCCTACGCGACACAGGGCGTTATTTATGTGGCGGATTTAGAGGCCGACATAGTGCAACGCTTTGATCAAGGGCAGGCGATGTGGAACCCGGCATGGTCACCAGATGGTCGCACGATTGCTTACGGCTGGGGGACGATCCACCTGCTGGATGTACAGACAGGTGACATCCACGATTTAGTCCAGGGCGGCGCTTTTCCGGATTTTCACCCGGATGGTCAAACACTCATCTATAGCGTGAATGGGCGCGGATTGTACGCGCATCATCTACCCACCGACAACATCACTAAAATTATCGGCAATGCGTTACAACCATTTCAACCTGTATGGCATCCTCAAGGAGATCGTATTGCCTTCATCGGACAAGTGGAACAAAATCGCTATCTGTACACGCTGGATTTAAATTGCATGGATGAAGGCGATTGCGAATCGGCTGTCTTCTCTGTCGTCGCTGATGGGCGCTACAACCACGCGCCCGCATGGTCACCGGATGGGGAATGGCTGGCGTTTGAACGTTTAGAAGCGGATGGCGCTAATTGGGGTGTAATGCTTGTTAAGGCGGACGGGAGCGCGTTACGTCGCGTTAGCCCGCCAGATGTGCGCGACCATCACCCCACATGGACGACCGACGGCGCGAATTTGGTGGTGGAGCGTGAACAAGCGGACGGTGGCGCGAACCTGTACCTCATTAATCTGGAAGGGCAGGTCATCCGCCAATTGACAACCGATGGCGGCAAAGAACCGGATTACATCGGTTAAGCAAGCATTGTAGTCCGCGTTACCTCAAATTTATAAAACTTTATAACCGGGCAACAGAGCATACATTGTAGCAGATGTGCGCTTTGTTGCCCGGTATTTTCTATTGGATGCGGGTCATCATGAACACATGCAGGTAACTACTGACCTGCATCTGATTATTATAAATTGTTAAAGAATTGAGCCACTCTGTTGCAAATATTTTTGAATCGACATATGATGTAATTTATACTTTTCTTTACAACTTATACTAATAAATTATATAAGTTTTATAGCGTATAAATTTATGTAAGTGCATATTTTTATGTGCAGTTTATGTTATCTTATGCTGGATGAAGAGGGGTTACAATGCGTTCAAATCGTGTTCCTGCACGGGTGTCTGATGCAAAGCAGACACATCATCAGGGAGACACACCACACTCTTACAACGCAGTTGATCGTCTCCAGTTTATCGTCCACCGGACAATCTCGGGTTTAAGCCAGCAACTCAACCACATCATACCGGATGCAGATTACCGCCATTTTTATCAATGGGCACTGGCTCATGAAAAAGACTGGGTACGTTTGATTGGTGCGGACAAAACGATAACGTTTGTCATGCTTTTGACGAGCCATGCGCTTGATGAAAAACACTGGGAGCAGTTTGTTGAGTACAGCCAGCCCTTCACCCATTACCTGACCTATGAAGTTATCTCTGATAATTTAGCATTTGGGTTAGCCCAACACGCCATCCCAGACCAGACAACCGAACAACGCTATGCGATTCTGGAAATGTTCAATCAGGCTTTAATCGGTCAACTTTCTGGCACGACCGAGCCTTTAGCGGATGTATTGTCTGCATTGGAAGACCACTGCAAAACAATTTCCAGTTTTCACTACAGCCTTAACCCGGATGCTCATAAAGCCATTGCGAACAACTACATCTCTCAAAACCAGCGTGATGTCACAGTCGAACAACTGGACTTTGCGACCGGGTCTTTACTAGCGGCCAACCTGCTATCGTGCCTTAACGTTGCACAAAGGGTTCAAGACTTCCACACAAAAACGCTGATTGTCGATGGATTAAGACAGCGTTATGAGGCGACCAGCCAATTTATGACCGGAACCCCACTTTCAATTGATGCTATGGTGTCGCTCGGCGCGGATGCAATCCTGCTAAAGCCGACATTGGCTTACTACCTGGAAGCGGTATTAAAAGCTAAAGGTCAACAAGACCGCTTATCTTATATTCTACAGGGTGGGCTTTTGGAAGAAGGTCTGCGACATGTGTCTACGCTAGTTCGCTTGCTAAACGACTTCGGCCTGGCGCTCATGATAGATTTGACCGAAACTGAACGATTCGCGTTTAAAAGGCAACTTCAGGCTTCTGTAACAGCGTGCGGCTATAGCCTGGCTGATGCGCTCCTACAGATGAAGCAATCCCACCCACATTGCCTGACTCGGCTGGAAAAAGACATCGTTCACGGAGAAATCAATCTAGGCTTGTATGGCTTAACCGACTTACCGCCGAGCGTTGGTGTGCATGAATTTTGCAATCGGCTGGATTATTTCGCCGCGCTCTACAAAGCAAGACGCCATCGGTTGAAAACCGTGCTGGTGGATATTGACCAACAGCTTGGAGATAAAACGGCGAGTCAACTGCTATGGCGCTGTGTTTGCTTCCATGAAGACCTCTACGCTTATCATTACAGCACACCAGAAGGGGAGTACGCCGTCTAAGGCTGTGAGGATAGGGCATGGTTGCCTGTTTACATCGCTGAACTGT
>DAIMZF010000224.1:0-4015 GCA_036734085.1 Aggregatilineales bacterium | reverse complement strand
CCCGCATAAATGCCGCCGTAGGTATTGACATAGAGCGTGTAGTCGCCATCCGCCGGGAGCAGAAAGTCACGGATTTGCGCGTCTTCCGGTGCAAGCTCAGGGGAATCGGTGCCGTGACGGTGATTATAGGCCAGTACAAAGCCATTCCGCACCACCACCAGCACCGGATCGTTCAGAGGGTTGTCATCGTCAGCACGGTTAGCGGTGATTGTCACCGTTTGCCCGGCGTTGCCCGTAAATATCAGTAAGGCCGGGCTTTCGCCATCCAGCGTCACGGTGAATGGCTCATCATACGGTAGATCATCCACCCCCAGCCCCATCACTACGAAGATTATCCACAATAACCACATCATCTATCACCCACCCCTAACGTGCATCCATCTCCGCGCGGACGGTTTCCAGCAGGGTTTCCGCTTTCAGTTGGCCCAGTGTATAGCATGGCCCGCCCAGTTTATCCGCGAGTTTGGTTGCCAACCCCTGATCAAACGCGACATGTTCCATGTTAATCGTCACCGTGCGGATGTTATCTTCTTTTATCATATGGGCGATGCGATGCGCTTCATCCTGCGGGGAAAGCTCCGCGCTGAGGGACACATTGCCCGCGCCATCCGTCAGCAGAATAATCAATGGCATGATGTCGGGGTGCAGATTCTTCTCTTTCCGCACCACATCATAAGAGAGCAATAACCCGGCAGAAAGCGGTGTTTTGCCGCCCACCTGCACATCTGCCAGCGCCGTTTTTGCCAGTGCGACGCTGTTCGTCGGTGGCAGGACTAAATGGGCGCGGTCTTTGTTGAATACCACCAACCCCACACGGTCACGGCGCTGGTAGGCGTCGGTCAACAGGGACATAATCGCGCCTTTAGTGGCCTGCATCCGTTCGGAAACAGCCATGCTCCACGACGCATCCACCACAAATAAAATCAGATTAGACGCCCGGCGCACACGGATTTTACGCTGTAAATCCGCACGATTGAGGGCGTAGGCCATGCCGGACTCCTGTTTTTGTTGCTGGCGGGATTTTTGGAAGGGCGCGGCGGCGCGGAGCGTGGCATCAAACGCGATGTCATCCGTGCGGTCTCCGGCGGGGCGTGCCTGTACATAACGCCCACGCTTGCGGTCAGTGCGCGTGTAGCTCCGCCGCCCACTTTGTTTACGGGTCAGTTTATCCAGTTGGGTATTCAGCTTACGGGGGGCGAATTCCTGTGCGACTTCGGTTTTTTTGCCCCCCTCCCACCAGTTCGCATCCTGATTTTGGAAGACGTTCTGCGGGGAGGGTTGCGCGTCGCTGATGTCGGGCGCTTCCTGTGGGGAAGACTCGTCATCTACCGCCTCGCTTTTTTTTTACCTTCGTTTTGTGCGCCCGCCGGGGTTTGTGTGTCGGCGGCGTCTTCGCCTTCGTCGTCCATTGATTCTTCAAATTGCGCCATCGCATCCTGTAGCGCGTCCATATTCACATAAGCATCCGCAAATGGCCCGCGCTTAAGGCGGTGCGGAATCGCCAATTCAATCGCCAGCAGAATGTCCTCACGGTTAATCATGCGGCGGCCTTCAAAGGCGGCATGGGCGCGGGCGGTCTTCAGGATGACCAAATCCGCACGGTGGCCGTCAATCTGCATGGTGCTGGTCATCAGCGCAATCATACGCAGGTCGCCGCGTGTGTACTGCACCTCATCCACAATCTCCCATGCGGCGCGGATTTGGTCGCGCAGGGCGTCCTCTTGCGGTTGCCATTCCGCACGGAAGGCTACGGGGTCGTCCTCAAAACCGATGTGACGCTCTAAAATCTCCATGCGTTCGTTAGCATTGGCGATGCCGTGTACTTCGGTAGAAAGCGCGAAGCGGTCTAGCAATTGCGGGCGCAGGTCGCCTTCTTCGGGGTTCATCGTGCCGATGAGGATGAAGCGTGCCGGGTGGCTAAAGCTGATGCCTTCGCGCTCCACCACATTGACGCCCATCGCCGCGCTGTCGAGCAACAGGTCAACCACATGGTCGTCCAGCAGATTAACCTCATCGACGTATAAAATGCCCCGATTAGCCGCCGCCAACACGCCGGGATCAAAATGGCGTTCGCCGCGTTGGATGGCTTTTTCAATATCCAGCGTACCCACAACACGGTCTTCCGTCGCGCTGACAGGTAAATCAATAAAGCGCGTCCGGCGTTTTTCCACCGGGATTTCCGCGCCGTTGCTGTAACGATCACGAGCGTAATCCGACCATGTATCCGGGCGATGCGGGTCATCGTTAAAGGGGGAACCTGTGATAACGTCTACTTCCGGCAGAAGTTCCGCAAGGGCACGCGCCGCCGTTGATTTCCCTGTGCCGCGTTCGCCACGTATCAGCACGCCGCCGATACGCATATCAACCGCATTTAAGATGAGCGCACGCTTCATGCGCTCCTGCCCGACAATCGCTGTAAATGGATAGACTATTGCTCGTCTGCTCATGGTTCATCTTTCGCATGGTTTGTGATGAATGTTGCCACCTGATTATAACGACGCCCACGCCGCCCTGACAATGACCATTTAGGCCGAGCTATTCCGCACGAAGTAATTTTAGCGCCCATATGACCATCTCGCGCACACCTTCGTCCTCATCTTCCAGCAAATGGCGCAAAGCCGGGACGCCCTCTTGATAACGCAACGCGGCCAGCACTTCCACACATCGGATTTTTGTCTCTGTCGAGGGTTCGGAGTGCAACAACAGACTCAGCGCGTCTACCACCCCCACCCCGCCGATTTGCTCCAGCGTGCGTGCGGCATAGTGGCGGTTATTTTCGTCGGGATCATCCGCTAAGACGCCCATCATGGGCATAATCGCCCGGGCATCCGGCACATGCAATAACGCCTGCACCGCACCAGCGCGTACCATCGCCTCGCCATCCTTCAATAATTCGATGAGGGCTTCCAGAGCGCGGTAATCTCGCTGAAGGCCGAGTGACATCGCCACTTGTGCCCGCACACGGGGCACATCCTCGCTCAATGCCTGGATGAGATGCGGCACAATGCGCTCGTCCTTGATGTTGCCTAGCGATTCCACCACCCGCAAGCGCGTATCATCATCCTCATCATGGATGGCGTTAATCAACGGCTCGATAATCTGCATATCACGCTGACGCCCCAGCATCCAGGCGGCATTACGGCGTTCGGCGGGCGTGCCATTCGCCAATAGGTTGATGTAATCCTCTAGCATCAAATCACTCATCAGCGTTCGCCTCTGTCCTCACCTCATAAATATCGCTATTCGGCACAGCACAATCACCATTTTCGCAGTTCAGCGTCCCCGTGACGCCCTCTCCATTATACGCCCGAACCGCCGCCAGCAACGCGGCACGGTCTACCGTCGGGTTGCCGTCTGCATCCACGCTGACCGTCCCTGCCAGCGCGGAGAGCAAAATATTGGCGGCGTCATAGGCGTAGGCGGCAGTCGGCGTGAAGGACGCGGGGACTGCCGGCGGGAGCAGGCGAATCATCACCGCGCCGTCCGCAGTATCCCCCGCGCTGAGGATAAACGCTTCTTCATTCCCTAGTACGGAAGCAACAAACGGCAATTCCTGCCCTAGCCGGGCGCGGATTTCGCCCGCATTGCTGGCGCGTCCGATGTAGTAGACGGCGCTTGCACCGGATTCAATCACATTTTCCGCGATGTCCTCATAATCAATAATGGTGGTTTCTGTGGGAATAAATACGCTCAATGTGCCGCCTAGCGCCGCGTAATGGGCTTCAAAGACGGGCGCAAACTGACGGGCGTGCTGTTGCTCGTCATAGACCAGTGCCACACCATCCCCCACCAGACCGAATAAATAATCGGCGGCGGCGATGGCTTCGGCGGTAATGGGTGGGATAACACGGTTAAAACTCCGCGATGGGTTAAGCGTTAACTCCGGCGCAGTGCATCCGGCGCTGATGCTCACCAGATTGGCGGCCTCATAAACGGGTAATGCCACCGTGCATCCGATATTACACTGGTCACCGATGACGCCCACCACATCCGGCGACGACGCGAACAATTCCGC
>DAIMZF010000223.1:0-4070 GCA_036734085.1 Aggregatilineales bacterium | reverse complement strand
GCCTTCTCCGTAAATCTTCTGTAAACGCGGGTCTTGCTCTACCACCACCAATTGCTGACCATTCACATCGACGATATATTCCACTTCAGAACCGAGATACATGGTCTGAATGATGTTGGCCTGTGGCAAGCTCGGGTCTTCGCGGAGCATTAACGCTTCGGGACGAAGCATAACAACGGGTTCCATATCGCGCTTGTAGTCAAAATGCAGGGGTGTTTCAAACTGCTTACCGAGTAGGTCGATTGTTGCATGGCTGTTTGTGGTGTTAACGACAGTGACGGGTACAAAGTTCGCCCGCCCGATAAAATCCGCTACAAAGCGTGTCGCCGGTTTACGGTAGATTGTCTCCGGTGTGTCCATCTGCTCAATCTTGCCGCCGTTCATCACCACCACCCGGTCGGAAAGCGCCATCGCTTCAATCTGGTCATGAGTCACATAAACGCTGGTGATGCCCAGTTTGCGCTGTAAACGGTGGATTTCGCCACGCATCTGCACGCGCAGTTTGGCGTCCAGGTTGGATAGCGGCTCATCGAATAGCAGGATGCGCGGCTCTGTAACGAGCGAACGTGCCAGCGCGACCCTCTGCTGTTGCCCGCCGGAAAGCTGATTAGGACGACGGTCGCCGAGATTATCCAGCCCCATCATGTTTAACGCTTCTTGCACTTTTTGGCGTAGTGCTGTGTGCCCCATCCGGCGCGTTTGCAGGCCATACGCGACGTTATCAAACACCGACATATGCGGGAAGAGGGCGTAATTCTGGAAGACAAGCGCCATATCACGCTTATTGGCCGGTTGCGGGCTGATGTCTTTGTCATCCAGCAGGATGCGCCCTGAACTTGGTGTCTCGAAGCCAGCGATAAGGCGGAGTGTCGTCGTCTTGCCACAACCGGAAGGGCCGAGCAAGGTCAGGAATTCACCGCTATAGATGTCAAGGTCGATGGCATCAACCGCCCGCACATTGTCCTTGCCGCCGCGTTCCTGAAAAATTTTGGTCAGTTTTTCCAACCGCAGACGAACAACCTGATTAGACATTACATACCCCCTTCTAAACGGCTGATGCGTCGGCCTGTACGATCTGAGCCATAGGATGAACCAACGAGAAAATACAGGATGCTGATGGCTACCATTACAATACCGATGAGGATGACGCAATAAGCAAAAGCGTTACCGTAGCGCCCGTTTTCAACTTCATTCAAAATCTGCTGTGTCATGATTTTGGTTTGCGGCGTCGTCAGGAAGATGATGGCCGAGATTGTCGTCATGGAACGGGCGAAAGCGTAAATCAACCCAGCCAGAAACGCCGGGCGGATTAATGGTAGCGTGATTCGTCGGAACGTTCGCTCGCTGTTTGCGCCCAGACTGGTCGAGGCTTCCTCAATAGAGGGGTCAATCTGCGCGAGTGCCGCCGTGCCGGAACGCAACGCGGCGGGCACGCTCCGCACGATGAAGACCATCACAATCGCCAATGCGCCGCCATAAACCGCCCGTCCGCCAGTCAGTTTGGGGATGAGTTCAACTTCGCCTAACACCGGAAAGTTAACGACGGTCGGCACATTGAACATCAAAATATAGCCGATGCCGATGATTGTTCCCGGCACGGCGATGCCCAACATCGCGCCGAAGTCGAGCGCATTCCGCCCGAAGAACTCTTTACGCACCACCAGATAGGCAATAATCATGCCAATCAACCCGGCGATAGGTGTGGCGATTAAAGACAGCGTTGTGGTATCGCGCATGGCCTGACCACCGATGCCGTTAATCACAAAGTCGAAGTGGCGTAAAGTCCAGCCCCAACGCACACCGGGAATCTCGATAAAAGCACCGTGTAGAATCATGCCATAAATGAGCACAATCAACCCGCAGATTGCCATCGCGCAAAAATACAACGGCCATTTGACGAGTGGGTTATCAATGGTTTGCCGTCTGCCAGAGGGCTTGCCCGTCACCGAGATAACGCTGATGCGGCTAATCCAATAGCGTTGTACCAGAAAGACAGTCAGCGATGGGAAGAGTAAAATCACCGAAAGCACCGCCGCGCCGGTTGTGTCGTATAGCCCGATGATGGTGATATAAATGCGTGATGCCAGCACCTCATAGTTACCCGCCAAAACCAACGGGTTGCCCAAGTCCGCGATCGATTCCACGAAGAGCAATAAAAAAGAACTGGCGATGCCGGGAATGAGCATCGGCACAGTGACTGTGCGGAAGACGCGCCACTTGCTCGCGCCTAAGTTCTGCGCGGCTTCATCCAATGCCGGGTCGAGTGCTTCCATCATGCCACGTAAATTAAGATAAGCGATGGTGAAGAACGAGAGCGTCATTACCAAGACCAAGCCGTTCAGCCCATAGATGTTATAACGCACGTCGAAGATGCCGCGTGTAATGGTGCCGTTGCGCCCGAACAACACAATGACGGATGTCGCTACTGCAAAGGGCGGTGAAATCACCGGGATGAGCGCGATAATATGGATGAATCGCTTAAAAGGTACATCCAGCTTGACTTGCACGAACGCCAGCAAAAAGCCAACCGCCGTGCCGGTTATGCCGACGATGACGCCCATAACCAATGTGTTCTGGATAATCCGAATGTAGACTTGCGACGTTAAATAACGTTCAAACAAATTGCGCCCATCTGGTGAGGCGCTTTCCCCAATCATGGCAAACAGTGGCAGTAGGATGGCGACAATGATGAAGAAGACCATCACGACCATGACAACCGATAAAAGCGGGTCTTTGAGGATGTTGCGGACGAGTTTAAGAGGGTTTAAGGCTTGCAAAATTCAGGTGACCTTCCGGCTTGTATAGAAAAACCAGCCCTCACACAAATTGTAAGGGCTGGTTTTGCATCGCTGTGCGGGATGTTAGCTTATTGCGGTGTTGTGGCGATTTCCGCGTCGAAACGCTCGGTAATTTCCACACGGCTTAAACCTGCCGCTACAAAGTTGTAGTCAATCACGTTGATTTCTGTCAGGTTGACAGCCAATTCCGAGATCGCCGCATCGGGGTTTGTCGGCAATTGCAAGGAGTTCACCGACGGGCCGATTTCCTGTGCTTCGGCGGTCAATGCCCAGTCGTACCACAGGCGTGCGGCTTCCGGTTCCGGGCCGTTGGCGATGATTGCCATACCGCCGATTTCGTAGCCTGTGCCTTCTTCCGGGAAGGTGGTCACAAGGATGCCATCAAAGCCTTCTTCCTGCAACTTCACGCAGTCGTGAGAGAAGATAATCGAAACGGCGACTTCGCCCTGACCTGCCAGCGTACCCGGCGCGGAGCCGGAGCGTGTGTATTGCAGGACGTTGGCATTGAACGCTTCAAAGTATTCAAACGCCGCTTCAACGGCTTCTTCCGTCGGGAAGCCGTCTTCGTCGTAGCCAGTGCCTTCTTCCTCTTCTTCCAGCGCCAGTGCTTCTAGTTCAACAATCGTCCAGAAAGCGGTAAAGGCCGTGCCGGAGGTCGCTGGATGCGCCATCGCAATAAAATCATCCAGTTCTGGGGCGAGCAGGTCGTCCCAGGAAGTTGGCGGCTCTACGCCTAATTCTTCCAGCACATCAAGGTTAGAGCAGAAGCCCAACGCGCCGACGTAAACACCCGTCCAGTAACTATCGGCGTCCTTATACACATCGGGGATATCTTCAGCATTCGGTGACTCGTATTGATCAAGTAACTCTTCTTCAGCGGCGGCGATGAACGCATCCGCCGGGCCGCCCCACCACACCGAAAATTCAGGATCGTTCTGTGAAGCGCGCAGACGGGCGAGGGATTCGCCGGATGATAGGCGCACATAGTTAGTGCGGATGCCGGTTTCAGCTTCAAAAGCCTGGGTCATCGCCACACACCAATCTTCCTGCGGTGTGCAGAGGACGGTCAGTGTATCCTCCTGGGCGGCCATTGGGGTGACACTGAGTAAGACGAGCAACATAAAAGACAAAAACAGGCCAAACTTTGACTTCAACATTTTTTCCTCCTGAAGATACGAACATTGCGGACTATATCGCTTCGCAATTAAATAACGTTTAAATAAATCTTAAGCTCATAACAGAGCGAAATTTATTTGCTTAATATAAGATTAT
>DAIMZF010000222.1:0-4124 GCA_036734085.1 Aggregatilineales bacterium | reverse complement strand
TTTACGCGCTCCCATTGGTGTTTTTGGCGCTATTCTTCTTCTATCCGCTTATTGGCATTTTTAACCTCAGCCTACGACCGGAAGGGGTCTTCCAGTGGGAACGCCTGCTGGAAGTGGTGCGTTCCGGTTACTATCAGCGCACATTATGGTTTACGGTGTGGCAGGCGGCGCTATCCACCCTGCTGACCATCGGCTTTGCCCTGCCGTGCGCGTATGTGTTCGTGCGTTATCAATTTGTGGGCAAATCACTTTTACTATCGTTAGCGACATTGCCATTTGTATTGCCGACGGTGGTTGTTGCGGCGGCCTTCCGTGCATTGATATGGCCGAATGGGTTATTGAATGACGCGCTGATGCGTGTCTTCGTGTTGGATTCTCCCCCGTTACAACTCCAGCGTACACTCACAGCGATTCTCATCGCGCATGTGTTTTATAATTTTGCGGTCGCGCTCCGTATGATTACGGGGTATTGGGCAAACCAGAGCACCCGCATCGAAGAAGCGGCGCAAGTATTAGGCGCAAGTGGTTGGCGGCTATGGTGGGATGTCCGCCTACCTATTCTGCGTCCGGCAATAACGGCGGCGGCCTTGCTGGTGTTCATCTTTACGTTTACCAGCTTTGGCATTGTGTTGATTTTAGGCGGCTTCCAATATGCTACGCTGGAAGTAGAAATTTACTACCAGGCGCGTGATGTGTTCGATTTGCCTGTCGCGGCGGCGTTGTCGCTGGTACAGATAGGCGTGATGTTTTTGATGATGTGGTTGTATACACGACTACAGCGCAACATCACGGTAGACCTGCAAAGTACCGGGCGCATCAGCCGACGGCCACGCACCCGGTTGGAATGGTTGAGTGTCAACGCGGCAGTGAGCTTCATGTGTACATTATTGTTTTTGCCGTTGTTCGCGTTGGTGTGGCGTTCGCTTTCGTTTGTGCCGGGCAGGAGTCCGCTCCATCATTATGCTAATCTGCTGGAAAACCGTCCAGTGGGGGCACGCCTCCCCCGCACTATGCAGGACATCATCGGCACAGCCCCACTCGATGTTATCCAGAATTCACTGACTTTTGCGTTGATAACCACCTTTATTGCGGTCATACTGGGTTTGTTAACGGCCTACCTACTGGCGCGGCGTGGACGTGGTACGCGCTGGCTAGACCCGGTGTTCATGCTCCCGTTGGCAACAAGCGCAGTCACATTAGGCTTTGGGTTCATCATCACAATGGATTTTAACGGGGTGCGGAATACGCTTAACGATATTTTAGGGTTGAGCATCCGGGCTAACTGGGATTTACGGGCCAACTGGGTGCTCATCCCAACGGCGCATGTGTTGGTGGCGTTGCCTTTTGTCGTGCGGAGCGTACTCCCGGCATTGCGGAGCATTTCCCCTAGCATCCACGAAGCCGCCGCCGTATTGGGCGCGCCGCCGCTATCGCGCTGGTTGTTGGTGGAGCTACCGCTTATCAGTCGCGGGTTGATTGTAGGGGCGACGTTTGCGTTCACTATCAGCATGGGAGAGTTCGGCGCATCGTTGTTCATCGCCCGCGCTGGCACAACGACCTTACCTATCGCCATCGAGCGCCTGCTGGGACAACCGGGCACATCTGGCGAGGCTTACGCCCTCAGTAGCTTGCTCTTGCTGACTTGCGCCTTAAGTTTTGTGTTGATTGAACGGTTGCGCGTGGCGGGCGTAGGAGAATTTTAATGCTGACGGTGCAGGATTTAGCAGTACAGTACAACACAACCACTGTATTACACGATATTCATTTAAGCATCAAACATGGGGAGATTTTATGCTTGCTGGGTGCAAGCGGATGCGGCAAGACGACTCTGCTCCGCACGATTGCCGGGCTTGAACATCCGTTTAAGGGGGATGTGCTTTTAGCGGGCGACTCCATTGTTAAAAGGCCAGTGCATCAACGCGAATTTGGGTTGATGTTCCAGGATTTTGCATTATTCCCTCATTTAAATGTTATACAGAATGTCATGTTTGGCTTGCGGATGAAGCGCGTCCGGGCACACGAGCGCATCACCCGTGCCCGCGAAGTGCTGGATTTAGTCGGGCTGGCAGATTTCGCAGAACGTGATGTCAGCCAGTTATCCGGCGGAGAAAAACAACGGGTGGCGCTGGCGCGTAGCCTTGCGCCTAATCCGCGTTTGTTGATGCTGGATGAGCCTCTGGGTTCATTGGATGCCGCCCTGCGTGAACGTCTGGCGCTTGACCTGAAACATATCATCAAGCAAGTGGGGTTAACCGCTATCTATGTGACGCACGACCAGCAAGAAGCATTTGCTATCGCTGATCGAATAGCCGTCATGAACGCCGGACGCATTGAGCAAATCGCCGCGCCCGACGTGCTGTACCAAGCACCAGAGACGGTGTTCGTTGCCCAGTTTTTAGGGCTGAATAACATCATCTCTGGCATACAAGCCGCACACATTAGCCCGGAGGGGGATTATGTGACGGATGAACGTTACCTATTGCACCCCGACGCGCTGGCTGTTATCGCTGAAGGTGATAGCGCACATCTGCGCGGGCACATCACGGAGCGCGTATTCATGGGGAGTTATTACCGCGTGCGTGTCCGCATTGACCAGCACACAGAATTCATCGCCCGTGTCACAGGTGAGCGCATACCGGACATCGGTGAGCGCGTCGGCCTGCAATTGCGGGCAAGCCTCATCCACCTGCGGCGTACTGCCCAGGACAGCAGTCGCTAACCCCAGATAAATCAGAACACCAATGACATCCGATAGCGATGTCACAAGAGGCGCAGACGCCACCGCCGGGTCTAATTTAAAGCGCGTGAGCAAGAGCGGCAACAGCGTGCCAACAGTGCTTCCCATGACGACCACAATAACCATTGTTACCGCAACAACCAGCCCGACGCCCGCCCCCCCGCGTGCTACCGCAACAATGGAAATACAAAGCGCCATCGTAAAGCCTAAGGATGATGCTACGACAATTTCGCGCAATAATAATCTTAATCCATCCGTCAGTTTAGCATCACCCATCGCCAAAGCCCGGACAACAAGCGTTGCGGCCTGTGAACCCGCATTACCACTACTGCCGATTAATAATGGCAAGAAAATAACCAACGCCACGTTAGCCGCAATCGTATCTTCAAAACTGGCAATGGCCGCGCCAGAAAACAGATTGGCAAAGACTAAAGCCAACAACCAACCGATGCGCTTACGATAAATAGAACTGAGCGCGGCTTGCCGATAACTGCCGCGTATGGGGTTAACGCCACCCACTTTATGAAAGTCTTCTGTGGCTTCAATTTCTGCCACATCCAATACATCATCAAACGTCACGATACCGACTAGCACACCGGTGGTATCCACCACCGGGACAACAGCTAAGTCGTAACGCTCCATCGTGCGGACGGCTTCTTCACGATCCTGGGTGGCTGTGAGGCTGACAAAATTGTAGTCCATCAGGTCTTCGACTTTGGTCTGTGGACTCGCCAAGATGAAGCTCTTTAAGCCGAGCGCATCGAGCAACTTCCACGATTTATCGGTCACATAAATTGCGTTAATGGTCTCGCTATCCTTGCCCCACTTACGCAGATGTTGCAGGACTTGTTCAATCGTCCATTCCGGGCGGACGGCGACATAATCAGGCGTCATCAAGCGTCCCACGCTCTCTGGTGGGTAGCCGAGCAATTTACGGGTTTCGGCGAGGTCTCCGGGAGCTAGTAGATTGAGGAGCTTTTGTGTCACCTGACCCGGCAATTCTTCAAAGAGCGCGGTACGGTCATCCGGGCTGAGGCCAGCTAACAAACTTCGGGTTTCGTCTAGCGTTAATTCTTCCAGCAACGTGTTTTGCTGGTCATATTCCAGTTGTGCAAATACATCCGCAGAAATATCGTGCGGTAACAGACGGAACAACACCATGCGGTCAGTGAGTTCGAGTTCAAATAATACTTCGGCAATCTCTGCATGGGGTAAATTGCGTACGACTTCGCGTACAGATGTCCAGTCAGATTGCTCGATGAGTGTTTGTAAATCCAATACTTCTGCGTTCTGCATAGAGCACCTTTCGCTTTCCATCGAGTATATGAGGTCATGTTTGGTTATAAAATTTGCGGTTGCTCACTCCGGCACACAGACACAGCCGGAG
>DAIMZF010000221.1:0-4159 GCA_036734085.1 Aggregatilineales bacterium | reverse complement strand
TTGTGCCGTCGATGGGGTCAATCACCCACAGGCGCGGCGTCTCTTTACCGGCGTTGTGGTCTAGCCAGCCGCGTATTTGCGCGATAGTGGTGGTCTGGCCGATGACCTGCCCGACCAGCGCGGCGACACTGGCGCGGCGTTCGGCGTCCAGCACATCCATGAATTGTGCGCCGCTTTCTTCCGCCATCACGCCATCTTCCGGGAAGTATTGGCTTAATGCCCGGCACAAAATCGCCTGACTGCCGTAATCCGCGATAGTCACGGGTTCGTGCCCGGCTTTCTCGTGGCGGATGATGTGGCGCTGTTGCACGATGACGCACAAACGCGCCGCTTGCCGCGCCGCCCGCAGGATAGGCTCTAACAATGTGGTGGTGGTCATACGGGCACACTCCCTATCAATACGCGCCATTCCGCATCAGCACACGCGGGACGGTCAACATCAGAATTTGCAAATCCAGCTTTAACGACCAATTTTCGATGTAGTAAATATCCAGCAGGCACATCTCGTCAAACGGAACCTGACTGCGCCCACTAATCTGCCACAGTCCGGTCACGCCGGGCAGGATGTTCAGCCGCTTCATGTGCCACTTTTCGTACAGTTCCACTTCATCCGGCGTGGGGGGGCGCGGCCCGACCAAACTCATATGGCCGATGAGCACATTCCACAAATTGGGTAATTCGTCTATGCTCGTGCGGCGGATGAAGCGCCCAACACGGGTAATGCGTGGGTCATCCTCAATTTTGGGATGGCGCGGGTCTAGCTCGTGCTTCTGGATGAGTTCCTGCCGATATTTGTCCGCATCAGGAATCATACTGCGGAACTTGATAATATCAAAAGGCACGCCGTTTTCGCCCACTCGTACTTGTTTGTAAAGCACCGCGCCCGGCCCTTCCAGCCGGATAGCCAAAGCGACCAAACCCGCAATCAGTAAAATCACGGGGGAAGCCAGCACCACCAGCACAACGTCAATGACACGTTTAACGATGCGCTCCCGTCGGTGCAGGTATACGCTATCGCTGACGCCCAATAACGGGATGCCGTCCAGGTTTTCGACCTGTACCTGCTTCATATTCAGTTGGAAGACATCCGGCACAACGCGCACAGGCACATTAAGGTTATTGCATCGTTGCACCAGCGCCATAATCTCGTCATAGTTCTTCCAGCGTAGCGTGATAATCACGGTCTGCACGTCTTCTTCGCGCACCACTTTTTCCAGGTTCGCCGTCGTGCCAAAGCCACGCACACGGCCTAAATTCGCCGCGCCACGCACCGGGTCATCATCCATAAAGCCCACCGGATAATAGCCTAATTCCCGCCGCGCCAGGATGATGCGAAGCACCGATTGGCCGATCTCGCCCGTGCCGATAATCAGCACACGATCAACGCCGATGCCGCGTGCCCGCAACCGGGCGCGGATGACCCGTTGCACCACCCGCGTAAAGGCCAGCAGAATAACCGAGATGCCAGCCACATAGACCAGCATCAAGCGGCTGAAGACCTCCGGCTGAGTGATGAAACTGAGCGCCATTGTCAGCACGGTGGCACTCGTCACACCATTGATGATAACCGTCACTTCATCCAGCCAGGGACGCCCACGCACGTAGCGATACAAGCCCGTGCCCCAGTAGATGAGGGACAGCCAAACCACCGACACCAGCATATAACCGATGTATGGCCCGAATTCCGCGACATTGGTTTCCGTCACCGGGCGGATAATCTGCAAATCGTAGCGCACCCAATACGCCAACAGCCACGCGGCCAACGCCAGCACAACATCCACGACAGGCATTAACCAGCGCGGCTCATGGGAGGGGTGAAAATCTGTTGAATGTTCGTTCATGTTTTTGCTTAATTTATCGCTCGTTCGTAAGCGTTGATCGTCGCCTGTGCGGTGCGCCGCCATGTGAACGCCTGTGCATCCGCCAAACCTTGCACAGAAGCCGCCGCCCGCCAGTCCGCATCATGATAGACACGGCGCAACGCGGCCAGCCATGCGTCACGGTCAAGCGGGGGGATCGTCAGGCCACAGTTGCCGCCCACCTCCGGCAAAGACGACGCATCCGCCAGCAGAACCGGCGTCCCACACGCCATCGCCTCCAGCACGGGCAGGCCAAACCCTTCATATATAGAAGGATAAATAAATGCTTCCGCGCTATTGTACCAAAGCGCCAGTTCTTCCGCAGGGATAAAACCGGGCGTGGATACCCAATCCGCCAGCCCATAACGGGCAATGCGCTCAAAAATCGGCGCGTAGTCCCAGCCTTTACCGCCGCCCAGCACCAATGGCAGGCGCTCATGGGTAGGTAATTGGGCGTAAGCGTCCAGCAGTGTTGTCAGGTTTTTGCGCGGCTCCAACGTGCCGATGAACAACCAGAAGCGCGGCGGCAGGCCTTTCTGCATGCGGAACGCCTGCACTTGTTCCGGCGGCAACGGGAATAGCCGCTTGTCGTCATAGCCCGCCAGCGCCACGTCGATTTTATCCAGTGGAATGTGAAACGTGCGGTGGACATCCTGCGCGGTACTGGCGGAAATCGCAAGTACCCGCCGCGCCCGTTTGCAACTCCACGCGGTAAAGTTCCGCAAATACGCCCGCCGTGCGGACGATAACACCTGCGGATAGTGAACAAAGCTCAAATCATACACCGTGACGACGCTCGGCTTTGTCAGTAAGGCCGGAGAGACAAACGTCATCGCGTGGAATAAATCAAACTGGCGAATGACAAACGGCTGAATCGTCTGCTCCCACAGGATACGCTTAAGCGGCGATTCCGTATGGAGTGCGGCAGGGCGCATCGTCAGCGCCGGGAATTGATGCGGGCTGTGCTTGGGCACCATCGCGGTAACGCGCCAGTCTTCCGGCAGAAACTCCGCCAGATGCGACAGCGTATTATAGATGTAGCCGTGTATTCCGGCGGCACGATACCCCGCCTGTGATGACAGTAAGTGAGCGTTTAATCCAATGTGCATAAGCGCGGATTATAGCAGGTTAAAATGCGGCGTGTCAGGTTTAGCAAGGCACGATATTTAATTTCTTTCGTCAAAAAGTAATTTTTCTTAAAAAGCCTTTCATTCCTAAACCACATTTTACCAGTATAATAGGGGACATGATGGACGCACACGAACTACAGGATGAACTCGACACGCTGATTAAACGGCGGAATCGGTTGTATGGACGTTGTTTTGTGTGGGGGTTTGTGCTGTTAGGGACGTTGCCCCTGCCCCGCCTGATGACACGTATCGCGCCGGGCATGTTCTTCGTTGCTTTAACTATCATTGCGGGCACACTCGCCGTTACCGGGTTACTGCTGTTAGCGCGGATAATCAGCGTGTGGACGGAAATACGCGAAGTAAAAGCCAGTTTAAAACATGCGAAAGCCAAAAATCAGGAAGTTGTCGCCCATTACGAAATCAGTGATGACGGCGAATTAGTCGAAGTCATACCGGAAGACAATCACGAAAAACGCCTTAGAAAATAGAGCCAGCTAAAAATTCTTTTTAAGTGGGTAATTTGTCATGACAAGAGGCAAACCTTTAAAACTATACCGTTGGCTCGAACGGAAAGGCTGTAGTGCTATGACTATTCTTCCGGCTAAATATCAAAAAAGCATCCTTAAGCTCATCAAGCCCGGCAAAGGCTACAAGCGCAAATCGGCGGATGACATCACCGATTTTACGCCTGTTAAACCCGCACGGGAACGCGAATACTTCACCTTCAGCAAGGATGGCAACCTCATCGACATTGACGATGAAGCGGCAGTGGCGCTAGAGCGCAAAATATCGGATAATTGGCGTCAAGAATTCCTTGCCAATACCCGAGAAAACGATGGTAACTGACCAGTCATCCCAACAAACAGAAGTCCCTGGCCCCACCGCAACCCAAACACAACCCACCCGCCGCACCTTGACGCGGTGGGTGCTGTTTGCGTTGAATGCGCTCCCGTTCGGCGTGGTGGTATTGCTGATGGAACGCGGCCTGTTATGTGCGGGACAGTGCAGTAACGACCTGCGCTTAGGGCTGGGCATCTGGGCGTTATTTGTGCTGGCGCATCTGCTGATAACGGGCTTGCTGGATGTGCGCGAAGGGTTCGTCTATGCCCGGCGGGAACAACGCGCCCGCCGTCAGGCGGAAATCCAGAAGAAGCGCGCCCGCATGTTGGA
>DAIMZF010000220.1:1385-4213 GCA_036734085.1 Aggregatilineales bacterium | reverse complement strand
TAACAATCCGTCTGGCGGATGATGGCGGCCTGACCATTGACGAACGTATTGTTTTATTGGATAACCCCTATTACGTGGATGACATGCCCTTCCATCTGGAGGTCGCCACTCGTGATTATACTGGCTCCGCGACGTTGACCATAACCTTTGGCCCGTCGGATGCCGCCGATACCCTAAGCGAACTTATCGCGGTGACGATTGTCGGCGCGGCGGGCTGATTAATACACGCCGCCAAAACTCGAACCACTTCCTAACTTTACTTTCGGGAACGTCTGTTCTATTCTGTATCTACCGGACTTTCCCATCGCATAAAGAAAGCACTTTGATGATGAATGAATATTTTATCGCTATCGCCGGTAACATCGGCGCTGGTAAATCGACCCTGACAGATATGCTGGCGCGTCGGCTGAACTGGCAACCTTTTTATGAAGCCAATGCGGAAAACCCCTATCTGGAAGATTTTTACCGGGATATGCCGCGTTGGAGTTTTCAATCGCAGGCGTTTTTCCTCAGCAGGCGGCTGGAACATCACCGCCAGTTGATTGACTTTCCCGGTAGTGTGGTACAAGACCGCACGGTTTACGAAGATGCGGAAGTCTTCGCCCGTAATTTGTATCAGCGTGGAGAGATGTCCGAGCGTGATTATGAAACCTATCGGCGCTTGTACGAAGCCGTGTGTAAATTCCTGCCCCCGCCGGATTTAGTGGTCTATCTGCAAGCCTCTGTGGATACGCTCATGCGCCATATCAATAAGCGCGGACGTGATTTTGAACAAGACATCCGCCCGCAGTATGTGACGGATTTAAACGCGCTTTATGATGATTGGATTCAAAGTTGGTCACTTTCTCCCGTGCTGGTGATTGACATGAACGCTTGCGATTTTCAACATCAAACAGCAGATTTTGAGCATATTCTACAGGCGGTTAGCCACAACCTGAGCCTGGGCGAGCATCGCGCACAAGGCCAGCCTAAATAACCTCATATAACATGCACCAATGGCGAATAGGACTGACGCCTTTATAATAAGGTAAAAACAAAAATGGAGGAAATAAACTTGTCTGTAGCACAATCGTCGAATGTCAGCTTAGAGACGCCGGAATTTGCAGTACCAGAGGCTAACCGTGTGGCGGTTGACCGTTATCTTGCCAGCATGATGCCCATTCCGGCTTCGCGCATGTTTGAGATTAAAGAGGCACTAGACCATTATAAATCAACTGCGGGCGCGGATGCGCCGACTTACGACGCTTCGCAAGGTGATGGTGGGGCAAGCCTGCCCGGTGTCCCCGCCTATCTGCTGGAGCGTGCCTACCAGCTACAGATAGCACACGGCACAGGCTATGATAAGCCTTACGGCACGGACTTATTCCGCCGCGTTGCCGCCGAAAATTATTGGAATTTGGATTCCGCAACAGGTTGGGGGCCAGAGAACATCATCTTTACACAGGGCGGGCGCGATGCACTCCAAAAAGCGTATGCCGCGATGATGGCACTCGGCAACAGACAAATCGGCGATGCGCTGGTCGTCAGCCGCGTTCCCTGGATTAGCTATAACTGGGGGCCATACGACTTAGGCTTAAACGTCCTCCGCGCACCCGGCCAACCGGAAGAAGGGTGGCGTTATACACCGGAAGGCATCAAAGCCTGTGCGGAGTATGCCATCCAGAACGGGCGTAAGGTCGCGGGGATTGTTATCACGTCGCCGGATAACCCCACAGGGCGTACCACACCGCTATCCGAGCAGATAGAATTAGCGCGTGCCGCCATCGAAGCGGGCTATCCCTTTGTGTTATTTGACTGGATTTACCATTGGGTGAGTGATAGCGGCCCCAATAATATCAATGAGGTTCTGCTGGCCTTCACACCGGAAGAACGCGAGAAGCTCATCTTTTTGGATGGCATCACCAAAAGCCTGGGCGCATCCAACATCCGAAGTGCCCATTTAGTGGCAGGCAAACAATTTGTGAAGTACATCAACAGCCGTGCTTCGCATGGCGTAATCCCTAGCTTCTATGCACAGGCTGTTGCTATTGCCGCGTATGAAAACGGCTTTGGTCAGGCGGCAGAGCCTATTTTATCCGCTTGCCGCGATAGCCGCGCTGTAATGCGGGAGATATTAGGCCAGTCCGATGTGCCCTACGTACTGGGCGATGGCTACTACGCTTTCATCAACGTGCGTAAATATATTGATGCCAAAGGCGCAGGCGATGGTGCGGAACTCGGCTCCTGGTTAGGGAAGACCTTCGGCGTGACGGTTGTTCCTGGTGTGTACTTCAGCGATGCTGGCGCGGACTGGGTGCGCTTTTCTTACGCACTGCCGCCGGAAAGAACCCGTGCGGCGCTGAACCGCTTCTTTGAGGGACTCAATAGCTTGCTATAATTGGCTTCAGTGTTGACCCATACAGGAGGCCGATTGTGAGTACAATATTCAAGAAGATTATAGACCGCGAAATTCCGGCGGACATTGTATATGAAGATGAGGATGTGCTGGCGTTTAAGGACATCGCGCCCCAAGCGCCTGTGCATATCCTGATTATTCCCAAAAAAGAAATCCCGACGGTGAATGATGTTCAACCAGAGGATGCGCCGACATTAGGTAAGCTGTTCCTGGCCGCGAAGCAAATCGCACAAGAACAAGGAATCGCGCAGAGTGGCTACCGCCTGATTATGAATGTGGGGCAGGATGGCGGGCAAGAGGTGTATCATATGCACCTGCATCTTGTGGGCGGTCATCGTGTCGGGCCGATGCTGGCAAAGCATTAATTTGTCATAAGGGACATGATTAGTCGTCATGTCCCTTATTTGTTGATAAGGTTTTACTCGTCGGATGC
>DAIMZF010000220.1:0-1285 GCA_036734085.1 Aggregatilineales bacterium | reverse complement strand
ACATATGCGGCGGCATCTTCGCCGGCCAGACATGCCGTGAATGCTTCGACATCAAGCCCTAAATTCTCTGCCCCAGCGATAAGCCTTCCAGGAACAAATGCTTCATTGCGGTATTGCCCATGCCAAGACCACAACATCCCAGAATACGCGAAGAATGCGCCCTGTTCCCCTGCACAAAAGCCTGCTTTAGTGGCGTCTTCTACATATTCTGCGCTGACCTGCCCGGTGAAGGCCGCATAATATTCCACCTTAATCACGCCATCGCGGGCGAGTTGCGCGATCGTTTCGCTGGTATTGGTGTGCCATGTGGCGCACGCCGCACAGCTATAACTGCCGAATTCCTCAACTGTAATGGGGGCGTCAGCATCCCCTAAAACAAATGCCAGGCCGGATTGAATCTGTGAGATGCCGTCGTATTTTTCTTCCAGGCCAAGCGGGATAGGTGCGCCGAAGCTCGCGCTAGTGTCGCTGGTTGCTTCGGAGGTTTCCTCCGCTGTTGGTTCGATGATTTCTTCTAGGGCACTTGGTGGCAGAGTCTCATCTGCTGGCACGGGCGGACGTGCGGGCTGGTTGCCTTGTGCGCTCCGTACCTGTGCCAATAAGTCCTCGCGGGTGGTGTTAATCTGGATGCCGTTGACCGTCGTGATAGGCGCACCGACGAAGCCGCGTCCCTCTGCATCACGGTTTGCATTGTTGATGTGACTGTTGGCACGGCCACTGGTCAGGCAACTACGGAATGAACCAACACTCAGGCCGAGATTTTCCGCACCACTGACCAACCGATTTTGTGAAAAAGCGGTGTTGCCATAGGTTGTTTGCCACGAGAACAGCGCGTCGTGCATCTCAAAGAATTTGCCCTGCTCCCCCGCACAGAAGGCCGCACGAGCCGCGCCTTCCGGGTTCTGGAAGCTACCGACAAAGCGCGGGATAAATGTGTAGGAAATCACACCTTCCCGTGCCAGTCGCACAATGTCGTCCATCGTACTCTCGTAGAATTGCTGGCACGATGGGCAGGTGAAGCTGGAGTACTCCACCACGCTGACAGGTGCGGCTAAGTTCCCGAGTGTGAAGAAACTGCTATCCGGCAGGCGGATTTGTGGCAGATTGGCGTAACGTTCTTCTGTACCCGCCGGGATGGGAGCTTCTGCCGGTTGATTAGCGAAAAAAATCACAGCGACGACAACAACGGCTACCAGCGCAAACCCAATGCCTAAATTGGTGAGTCGTCGTCGCTGTTGTAGGCGCTTCATCTCCTCTGCTCGTTGCTTGGCTCGGTTTTTTTCAC
>DAIMZF010000219.1:0-4299 GCA_036734085.1 Aggregatilineales bacterium | reverse complement strand
TCCATAAATAATCCAGAGTCTGTAGGGTTGTTAGCTCAGTCATCATAGATTTCTCAAATAAGCATTTTTGCGTTGGCGATAATTTGATTTAGTAAATCTTTTTGCTCATCATCGGCGTTTTCTAACAGTTTATACGCATCTGTAATAATAGCGCGTATAGTTTCTGGATTTGCCCAGGATTGATTACGGTATTTATCCAGCGTAGCGCTAACCCGTGCTTTAAGTAAAACAGGGTTAAAAGGTTTGAACAGATAATCCTCCGCACCAAGCTCGATGCACTTCACCACACTATCCAAATCATCCACTGCGGAAATCATAATCACAGGAATCTGACGCCACTTATTTTCTGATTTGAGGATAGCCAACACCTCATAGCCATTCATCTTCGGCATCATCACATCCAACAGGACAAGCTCGAAGTTTGTGTCTTTCATCATCTCCAGACAGTGTTCGCCGTTCTCAGCCATCTCAACATGATAGCCCTGTCGTTGCAACCGCCGAGAGAGCATGTCTCGGTTCATCTCATTATCATCTACGACGAGGATCCGTGCTTCACTCATCTCTCGCTCCCTTTCTGGTCATATATGTAAATGTACTACGAATCATGCTTGCCTGTAATCATTGTAGATGAATTAGGCGTCAAACATCTACCTAGCCACTTGGCTAGCCATAAGACTAACCACCGGTTGAGTTAAACCGATGTTAGAAATTTTGTATAATTCTGTAAGGTGTGATGTGTGTTTATGACATTCGCATGTTTGTCTGGCAAGTCCTTATGTTTGAAGCCATTAACCATAAGGACTTATGAATTTTTGTCAAAGATTGTTGTCTTCAATTGTGGGTATAGGACATACGAACTATAATTGCAATTGTGCATTCATTTGAAAATTCAAACACCATAGCATCAAGAAATTAATCAATATTCTCATTAGAGAATATTTTAGATAAGTCACATTGTTGACAAAAACAGACTATAAAAAACAATATAGTCGCTCAAGGGGAAGAAAACAATGAAGCGCTTTTACTACACACTATGCACCTTACTGCTGACGGCGATGATGCTTATGCTTGGGGGGTCTGTCATTGCACAGCCAGGCGCAGTATTAACGCTTGATGTTAACAGCGATCCTGATAGTGGCTCACTGGAAGTTGGCGAGATTATCGAATATATTATCGATTTTAGTTGCAGTAGTGACACAGGTACATGCGGCGACTTAACTATCGAAATTGACCTTGATACTGAACTGGAATTTGTCGATGCCATCGCATCCCCTAGTTACCTGGTCAATGCTCCTGTAGCGCCTTCTAACATCGTAACAATTACAAGCATTGGCACTTTTCAAGATGGGGACGCTTCGCAAGTGCGCGTCCGGGCACGGGTGCGATACGAATTAGATGACTTTGAACTGAACACAACCGTTACCGGTGAAATCACCCCCACCGGCCCCGCCGACCCTATTACAATCAATGTCGACATCCCCGCCATTAATATTGAAACACCATCGGGCGGGTGGACGGTCAGCAAAAGCCAGGTAGCACCAGCCGGAAACATTGGCCCAGTGGCCGGTGGCACTGCAGACTTTCAAATCAGTGTCTGTCCAGATAGTGTTTTAGGTGTTGCACGCTTTGAGACAGTAACGATTACAGACATCTTCCCCAACGGGGCGATCATGTCCAGCATCTCAGCATCACCTGCATTTAATACACAAGTTTTTGATGATTTAATCCCGCCGGGTGATGCAAGCGCAATCCCACCTATCCCACAAGGTGACGGCGCAGATGATATTGTGACATGGACATTTAATTTCCTGCCGGATTACCACACAGCCAACGATGGCTGTATTATCGTTAACTACACGCTGGAATATCCCGACACATTGTTCACGGATGACCCCGCTTCGGACATCCCGAATGATTTCCGAGTAAGCGCAACCACACCGGATACCCCCTTCCCCCCAGATGGGCCATGTCCTAATTGTGTTGGTACAGGTGGCACAAACGGCACAATTTCTCCGCCGACAGTCAATATCAACAGTAACAAATCCGGGCCGGGCATTAATGCCATCATCGCGCCGGAAGGCGGAAGCGGCTCTTTGGTCGGTACGAGTGTTTTCACGCTAGGCTGGAACCTCAACGAAGCCAACGTCTCTACACGCGGCTTTACCATCACGGATATTCTGCCGGTCGCACCCAGCGACGGCTTACCCATCATCGATGTAACACAAATCAACAGTGGCACATGGCTTGATGCGTATCAGGCTGTTGTAGAAATTACGACTGTTGGAACACCCGCATGGACTTCGTTAGGCACAGTTGATGGCAACACTAACCAAACATGGAACTTTACGTATCCTCCAACCGCCAATGACCGCATTACCGGCATACGCTGGCGCTTCATTGACGACGTTCCAGAAAGATTTTCACCCATTCAAGCCCCGAACTTTCGCTTTTTCGTGCGGGAAGGTATGCAACCGGGTGATTATGTCCAAGCACCAAATAACTACCGAGATTATGAAAATTGTATCGACGTAGAAGGTGTCGTTCTTGATGCTCAGGGTAACCCTGTAGATGACGGCTCACCTGATACATTCGATCAAGATTGTGACACACTCCGCATCAGTGAAGATCCGGGCGATGGTTTCGCCAATATCATCACTGGCAAAAGTGCCAATCGCTCCGAAGTGTTTGTGTTGCAACCCATGCAATTTACGCTCACACTCAACTTAACGCAGGAAGCCTCCGGCAACCTGATTAACCCCTCAATCACCGACATTCTGCCCTACGGTATGCAAATTGTAAGCTGGGATTCTGTCGATTTTTCGTCAAACATGGCCCCTGCTGAACAAATCCGGCCTTACTTAACCGTAGAACCCGCGACAGGCTTCACCAACCCGGTCACAGGCGCCCCGGCAACCTTGCAACAACTGACTTTTGCTTGGTCTGCAAGTGCGCCAGCCGATAGCCCGCCATTAGGTGATACAACTGGGATATTCGTCTGTGCGACTCTGCCGTGTACGATTGATACAGACATCAGTGACTTTGCGCTGGATGGCAGTGCGCCCCGTACTTCAGGAACGTCTGCCAATCCCATCAGCGTGAGTCCACCGCCGAGTGGTTCCAAGACAATCACTATTCGGTTCACGGCGATCCCGCGTCTTGATACACCTTCTGCCACGCCGCAGTCTCTGGATAACAACGAACCCTACTTCTACACCAACAGCGCCTTAACAAGCATCGGTGATGGCAACTTAGTCTGCCAAGCTGGGCCAGGTGCGGAAGTACGCGATGGTGGCGGCAACCTCATCGCTTGCCGTGCGAACACCCAGTACCGCGTGTTAGAAGCCGCCGAGATGAGTTCACAAAAGTGGATTCGGAGCATCATCGGGCCGTATACCTTCCGCAACTCAAGCAACTTAGATGATCTAACCCCAACCTGCCCCACCTTCTCCTACCAGACTTCGCGTTATCTTGCGGATGGTGGTGTGGGCAACCCGAACACAGGCACGGCTGGCGCTGGTGAGCCGGTGTTCACACGCTTCCCATGCGTGGCACAGGGCACACAACCCGGCGGTGATTTTGAATACCTGATGCGGATGCAAAACACAGGCTTAGTGGCAATTGATGAGTACATCATGTACGACATCCTGCCGCATATTGGAGACACAGGGGTGTCGCAAGCAGTCACAGCATCACGCGGCACAGAGTTCCGCACATTCCTGACTGGCCCCATTGTGTTTGAGACACCCCTCATCACACCCACACCCACGTGGCTAACCAATTTTGATTACGTCATCGAATACAACTCTGCACCAAATTACAATGTCTGCCGTCCGGAGATGTCACGGACGAGCAACCAGAATTTAGCCGCATTGCAAGCGAACCCTCCGCCTCCCGGTGGCAACGGTTGGCCGGATTTAATCGACTGTGGTGATATATGGGTAGAAGCAAGCACCATCACTACACCTGCTCAATGGCGCACTGTGACCGCCTTCCGCATCCGCCAAACAAGCGGGCGGATTCCGCCGGGTGCGGCGATGGTATTCTCCGCCCCGATGATTATCAGCGATGAGCGTGTGCCTACCCCGCCTGCGGACATCGCATGGGACGCCGAGACAGGTGAAATTGCGTGGAACAGCTTCGCGCAACGCTTCACCAATGCGGAATCCGACCTGCGCTTACTGACCGCAGAACCGCGCCGCGTGGGTATCATCGTTGAGGAGCGATTCAGCGTGGGCAACCGCGTTTGGATTGATGATGGTGACGGGGGCGGCATCGCCGGGGATGGCTTAAAAACATCGA
>DAIMZF010000218.1:0-4310 GCA_036734085.1 Aggregatilineales bacterium | reverse complement strand
ATTGCCGCCTTCCACCTGCTGACCCGTGCCGTGTGCTTTTGCTTCCGCACGGACAAACACGGACGGACACTCCAGGTGATAAGCAAGCGCGGCGCTGTGTGGCACGCCGCCCACAGCAACCCCCGCGATGAGGTCGTAGCCTAAGCTATGGGTGCTGATGGCTTGCGCGAAACCGCTAATGATGTGCTTCCATGCGGCGGGATGATAAGGGATGGTGCGGTTGTCCACATAGACGGGTGATTGAATGCCGGACTTAAACGTGATGGGAGCATCTGCTACATATTTTACAGCGTTGATGCTGAGCAGGGCTTGCGCGACGGCGTGCTGATATGTCATGGGGCGGCCTCCTGTAGGATGGTAGCGGCGGCTAATGGGCCGTGAAAGACCAGGGCTGACCAATACTGCGCGGCCTGCGCGCCCGCTTGGCGTGCTGTGTGATAGGTGGGCGGATTCTGGATGCCACCACAAGCGATAATATCTACGGGATGGTGGTGTGCATCGCGGGCGTGCTTTAAATGGCGGATGGCGTTCAGTGCATGGTCGTGCAAATCCGCGCCGCCGACTCCGGCATTAACCTGTGGGTCATCGGGCGCAGGCCGGGCAAGCGTATTCGTCGCTACAACAGCACGGACTCCGGTTTGGGCGAAGACGGACATTAGCGTATGATATTGGGTAGCACTTAACGCCGGGCTGACTTTTACCCATAGCGGAATGCTCCCGGCGACATAAGTATGCAGAAATTCCACAACGGCGGCGCAGAGGTCGTGGGCTTCGTCGGCAGTCTGGTGTCCGGTGGGGTCGTCTTCCGTGTTGGGGCAACTAAGGTTTAGCGTGAACCACGATGGCCGGATACCGCGTGCGATAAACGCACGAAATGACTCTATAACGTCCGCTTGCAATTGGGCGGAGTCGTTGATGCCGGGCGTCGGCGCGATGTTGATGCCGAAGACAGGCGGTAGATGTCGGCTGTGCTGAAACAGAAAAGCAGAAGCGGCTACCGAGCCGAGATTTTTGAGGCCAACGCGATTTTGTGTGGAGCGTGATTCCGCGTGACGCCAGATGACTGTGCCGGGATTGCCCATGCGGGGATGCCGTGTAAATGAGCCGAATTCCACCGGGCCAACGAGTGCGGGCATGGTGCGCCAACCGGGTATGATGTTGTGACCTGCGCGGATGGCGTTAAGTGCTTCCTGCTCCGTGAGGAAGCCGTGACCCTTGACGAACCCGGCGGCCAAAATCAGGGGATGGGGTAAATCCACACCACCGACGTTCACTGGTAAAGACGGAAACGATGTCCGATTGATAAGGCTGAAGGCGCTTTGTGCGACAGGATTAGAGTCCAACTGTGCTAATAAGCGGAGCGCGTCTTCGTGGGCGTGCTGGCCGGAGCGCGTATAGACTAACGGGCGGGCAAGCTGATAAACCAGCTTATTTGCCTGAATGAGTACATTACGCGATAAATCAGGCATGGTATAGGTTCTTCCCAAAGCCGGGACGCACAAGTATGCGCTCACCGTCGTATACCTGTGTGCCACGAATCCATGTGCCGATGACCCGTCCCTGTACTTGCAGGCCGTTGAAGGGCGTCCATTTAACATTTGTCTTCAGATTATTTTCTTTGATTGTATATTTTGCGTCGAGGTCAACGAGGGCATAAGTGTCTGGTGGGCATGTGAGGCCATAAATCCGGCGTGGATTTTCCGCAACGAGGGCAATAATCTGCTGTAGGGTGAGGCGGCCTTCGTGCATGGCGGTCAACAGTAGGGGCAGGGTGGTTTCTAAGCCTGGTACACCATATGGCGGATTATCGCTGTGTTTTTCTGCCAGGGTGTGCGGGGCGTGGTCGCTTTCCACAATGTCGATTGTGCCGTCCTGGATGGCTTCCCATAGGGCGTTAACGTCATTGCGAGTCTTGAGCGTGGGTTTCATCCAGGCCAGTGTGCCAAGTGTGCTGACATCTTCTTCTGTAAGCCATAGGTGATGAGGACAGACGCCACACGTCAGGGGGAGTCCTTCCGCTTTGGCCTGCCGGATGAGGTTAACCTCGTAGGCGGTAGAAACGTGCAGAATGTGACTCGGCTTGCGGTATTGGCGCACAAGCGCGATGATTTGAGCGCAGGTTTCGCCCTCCGCATGGTTGGCGAAGACCTTCCCGGCAGGCCAATGGGCGTAATGCTCCGCACGGATGGCGGGGTCTTCCACGAGCAGATGGCCGGTTGTGTCATTGTTGAACATCTTGAGGCCGCAGACATCGTTGTATACGGTGGGGTATTGCGGCCAATTGCTATTGGCTCCGGCACAGAAGTAGACGCCCCAATCACACACGGCTTGCTCCGCAAAGGCTTTTAGCTTTTCGTCCAGTGCGGGACGGGTCAGTGTGTGTGGGGGAGTATTGGGCATATCAAACACCGCCCAATACCCGCCTGCGACGGCGGCGCAAGTTTCTGTAAGAAAGTCGCCCTTGTACATCCATTCCATGCCGCGCAGATGTACGTGAGGGTCTACCATGCCGGGAATTTGAACAATGCGGCTCATGGGCTTAAACCCCCTCCAGCCCAAGCACTTTGGTGACTAGCGCCATCCGAACGAACATGCCATTTTCCATCTGCTGGAAGTATACGGCGCGGGGGTTGGCGTCCAGAATGTCGTGGTCATTGGGAGTGCCCATCTCGTGCTTACGAGGGAGGGGGTGCATCAGGATGACATCACGCGGCGCTTGATTAAGGAGCGCGGGAGTCATGATGAAGTTATCGCGTACGGCCAGATAATCTGCATGACGTGCGAAGCGTTCTTCCTGGATGCGCGTCCAGTAAATGACGTTGGTTTGCGGCAGGACTTCGTATAAATCATCCGTTTCGTGGAAGGTGATGCCGTGTTTGGTTAAAAAGTCGATGATTGTATCTGGCATCCGCAGGGAGGGTGGCGACACGAGACACAACTTCGTGTTGGTTGCGCCATAGAGCGCGATGAGCTTGGCTAAGGAGTGTACGGTACGCCCGTACATCAAATCCCCGACAAGGGTAATGGTGAGGTTATCGAGGCCGCTTTTTAAATCCTGGATGGTGAATAAATCGAGCAATGCCTGGGTGGGGTGTTCGCCCGCGCCATCCCCGCCACTGATAACGCTGGTGGGCGTGACGATGCGCTCATTGAGGCGATCCAGATAGTAGGCGGTTTCGTATGATGAGCCGACTTCTGGATGACGGATGACGAGTACATCCGCATAACACCCGGCGGCGCGGACGGTATCCGCTAAATTTTCGCCTTTATAGACAGACGAGAACTGCACGCCGTTGCTGGCGCTGACCACAGACCCGCCCAAACGACGCATGGCGGCCTGAAACGACATATCGGTACGGGTGCTGGCCTCAAAGAACAAGGATGCCATCAGGCGGCCTTCCCCGATACGGCTGAGTTCGCGGTCTTTGGCGGCGACACGTTCGCGGATGGCGGAAGTGGTTTGAAAGAGCAGGTCTAAATCCGCACGGTGGAATTGCTCTACACTGATGATATGTTTGCCGATAAAGTCGCCATTGATGGCCGGTGGTTGATAAAGATGGAGGAATTGCGCGGTCTGGCGTACCATCGCGGAGTCGCTTTGGCTGGTGGACATGCTGTATTCCTTTTGATTGTTGGTGGATGAGAAGCACATGAAATCTACCAGCCAAAGTGAGGGGCGTCAAGATGGGGTGAGGGCGTGGGCTTACGGAATATAGACTTTATCACCGGGATAGATGGTTTGCTGTGGTGGGGCTTGTGGGGAGAGCGTGGCGTAAAAACCGCGCATTCCGTCGCCTAAAAATTGCAGAGTGGCCTTTACATCCTCGGCGGGTGCATCCGAGTTTTGCAGGCAAAAACGGCTGAAGGCGTTGCAGGGCGCGGCGACCATTAAATCCACAAAGTGTACGTGGCCGTTTGTTGTTTCGATGATGATGTCTGTATAGAGGTCATCGGCGGTGAGGGCAAAGGCCGGGCTGATGATGATATTCTCGCCCGCGCTTCCGTCAGTCAAGTGGAGGCCGAAGCGGTCACGCATCCTTGAATAGTTGGACGTAAAACCTATAGAGATGCCATTGGCGTTTTTACGGTTGCGAGATTGGGGATGGTTGATGTGGTGGGCGTCCATTAATTCACCCCCGTCGGCTGTCAGGCCGATTGTTCCCTGATGAGTGACGCGGAGCGCGTCCACGATGAGAAGCGGCGATGGATCATAGGTTTTGTTGGGTGATTCTCCGGTTTTGAGGGGGTGACGCTGGATTTGTAACTGCTGAATTGTGCCGATATGCTTCATCAGTGCCTCTTTACTGGTT
>DAIMZF010000217.1:0-4315 GCA_036734085.1 Aggregatilineales bacterium | reverse complement strand
TGGTCTATATTTGTGATATGTATGGATGATAACCTGCGGGGCCGTTATGAGTGACCCCCGCAGGTACAGTGCAAGGATTGCTTGGCCTAACCGAAACGCCCAGAGATATAATCTGCCGTTTCTTGTTGTTTCGGGGAATTAAACACTTGCTCCGTTGGCGCGAATTCCACCAGTTCACCCCAGCGCGTTTCTGAGTCGCCATCAATGGATTTACGAATGTTGAAAAATGCGGTGTAGTCAGAAACACGGGTGGCTTGTTGCATGTTATGCGTCACGATGACGATGGTGTAATCCTTAACCAAGTTGCGCATTAGTTCCTCAATGCGCTGTGTAGCGATGGGGTCTAGCGCGGAACACGGCTCATCCATCAACACAATATCAGGTTGAACAGCAATCGTCCGTGCAATACATAAACGTTGTTGCTGACCACCGGAAAGGTCGATGCCAGAGCGTTTGAGCTTCATCTTGACTTCATCCCAAAGTGCTACAGAACGCAAAGATTTTTCCACGATTTCATCTGCTTGATCTTTACGCAGGCGTCCACTGTTGAGCTTATAGCCAGCTAACACATTATCATAGATGCTCATTGATGGGAACGGGTTTGGTTTTTGGAAGACCATCCCAATCCGGCGGCGGATGCGTACAGGGTCGGCATTAGGTGAGTAGATATTATCACCGTTAAGTAATACTTCGCCTTCTACGGTTGCGCCGCGCACAACCTCGTGCATCCGATTTAAACACCGGATGAGTGTGGACTTACCACAGCCAGACGGGCCGATAAGCGCGGTGATTTTGTATGGCTGGACGGACATATTGATGTTTTTGATAGCGCGATAACTGCCATAAAGCGCCGCTAAATCTTTAACTTCCAGACCAAAGCCTGATGGGGAATCATCGTTCACTGTTTTTAGTTGTGTATATGCTGTCATGGGGTTATGCTCTCGCTTAATGTCAGTTTGTTTAGTTGTCAAATTTCTTGCGGCCAAGTGATACCCGCAATAAACCATTTACACATGCCATAATTATGATGAGTACCAGTGCCGCGCCCCATGCTTTGTCTTCCAGTCCATAGGGTTGTGCTGTGTAATCATAAACCAGTAGAGGGATAGCGTGCATTGGTCGTTCTAAATTAGCATTCATGGTTGCTGTGCCCAGCGCAGTCAGCAAAATTGGCGCGGACTCACCCGCCGCCCGTGCTAAGGCTAGAACAATACCTGTTACCACTCCCGACCCAACTGTGGGGATGACGATCTGTATGACCACACGCCAACGCGGAACACCCAACGCCCAGCCAGCCTCGCGCAGAAGCTGAGGCACTAAACGTAAGACTTCTTCCACACTACGCACGACGATAGGCGTCATAATAACGGCCAACGCCACCGCACCTGCTCGACCGGAGAAACCCCACAACTGAACCAGAGCCGCCCAGACAAAAATACCGACGACGATGGATGGCATTTGTAGCATTAGGTCAACAATAAAACGCACTGTATCTGCGAAGAATCCTCTACCAAATTCCGAAAGATAAACCGCAATCATCAATCCGAGTGGAACGGCAATTAAAGCGGCTGTACCTGTCATGACAAGAGTGCCTTGAATGGCGTGCGCGATACCGCTTTCTGCTGGAATAATGCGCTCTCCGACGGGCGGGGTATAGCGCCGTGCCCGTGTCAGGAAGTTCCAGTCAATCGCCTGTAAGCCTTCACGTGCAATGTCGAAGACAATAATCATTAAAATACCAACGGAGATTAATGTTGCAAATATAAACAGCCCTGTCATTAAGTGACTGGTCAATTTACGCCGTGCTACACGGTCTAGCCCCAAAAATGGGCGATCTTCTAATTTTATTTTCTCACGCTCATCTAAGGAGCGTAATTGTTCAGCTTGCCCCATTATAATTCGTCCTCGTTATGCTCGTGCGTCGCCACGTAATGCAAGGCGTACCATCAAACGTGATATGATGTTAAAAATCGTCGCTACAATCAATAGAATCATCCCCAACCCAACAATAGCACTAAACAGCAGAGGGTCTGCGGTTTCCTGAAATTGATTAGCGATTTGACTAGCTAAAGTGTTTCCTTGGTTAAACAGACCGGACGAGATGCGGCCCGACGGTGCATTACCAATCACCATTGTTACGGCCATTGTCTCGCCAAAAGCCCTTGCGAAACCTAGCACCATACCACCGAAGATCCCCAAACGCGCATACGGTAAAATCGCATGGCGTACCATTTCCCATTTTGTAGCGCCCAGCGCCAACATACCTTCTTTTTGTAGGCGCGGTACTTGGTTGATAATCTCACGTGAGATTGCAAGAATTGTTGGTAATATCATGATGGCAAGGATGATACCTGCCGTCATCATGCCTAAACCCGTCATCGGCCCTTGAAAGAGTTCCCCGATGATAGGCAGACGCCCCAGTGTATTTTGTAAAAATGGTTGAACTTCATCACGTAAAAGGCGTGATAAAACAAAATATCCCCACAAACCATAGACTACGCTAGGAATAGTAACCAGCATTTCCACTGCGAAGCCGATGATATTTCCTAACCATCGTGGGGCATATTCCGAGACAAAAATACCTGCACCGATGGCAAGAGGTGCGGCCAAGATTAACGCTAAAATGGACGTAACTACCGTCCCAAAGATGAAAGCACCCGCGCCGAGCTTAATATCACTCTGGCCAGATGGATTCTGTTGCCACGTTGTCCCATAGATGAACTCTAGGCCGAAGTTGCCAACGGACTCTATAAATTCACGTCCTAAAATAAAACACAGCACCATAAAAGCGCCGATAGCAACTAGCCCGGCGGCACGTAGTAGTAGCACGAAATACAAGTCAGAGCCGGTATAATCTCCACCAAATAACCGCCGCGCTTGTGTTTGCCATGTTACACTTGGGCTAATTGGACTTTCTATTTTTTTTACGACCATACTACAACCCCTAAAAAATTTGCAAAATATGGCGATTGATAACCATAAATAGAAAGAGTCGGCGGTAGGGATGCCCCCACCGCCGACTGTAAAAATCAGCGAAAAACAGACTTACTCAGCGCGATCACTCGCATCGAGAATGTCTTGCGGTAGAGCGCGTTCGCCGTTGACTGTAATGGCCAGAATCATGTCTTCGGCAAGTCGGATGACTGGCTCTGGAAGCGCCGAGTAACCAGCGATAACTGGGTCTGCCGATTCATCAATGATAAATTGTTGGCCGTCATGTGTCACCCACCACAAGAAGCGGGTCAATGCAATGGCTTCAGCCAGGTTGGTCTGCTCTTGGTAGACCAGTAACCATGTGTAGGCAGAAATCGGGTAGGATTCTTCACCAGGAGCATCCACGATTTCCACGCGCAGGTCAGCCGGAGTTTCAAATTCTGCGGCGGCGATGGAAACAGCTTCTTGAGAAGGATAGATGAAGTTACCCGCTTGATTCTGGATAAGAGCTACCGGGAGATTGTTCAACTCTGCGAATGCTTTTTCCACATAGGCCAAGGAGTAACCAGTCTGTGCGGTGTTGCCAGCGACGCCAGCGTTACCACGTGCGCCGATGCCAGTTGGCCAGTTGACGGATGTGCCGCGACCCACGATGTTCGCCCAGTCTTCGCAAACGGTCGTTAAGTAGTTAGTGAACACGTCTGTTGTACCAGAACCGTCGGCACGGTGAACGATAACGATGAAGCGGTCAATATCAGCCAATTCGGGATTGTCTGCGACCAGGCGCTCGTCATTCCAACGGATGATGGGGTCACGGTCGGCGGTACGTCCAGCTTCACCTAAGAAGGCAAGGCAAAGTGTTTCCGGTGTAAAGCGAAGTTCGACATCCTCGCCCAGTTCGGGAATGTTATAGGTAGCAACAACGGCCCCCAATGCGGTCGGAACGTGGAGGATGTTGCCACCAGTTGCCTCGATTTGCTCATCGCTCATGGCCGCGTCAGTGCCGCCGAATTGAACCGAATTATCGGTAATACCACGGATGCCCGCGCTAGAACCAGTCGGTTGGTAGTTGATGTCGACACCCGTAAGCGGAACATAAACGTCCAACCAGGCGGCGTACAGTGCAGAGGGGAAGGTAGCACCTGTGCCAGTTAAGTCTGTTGCTTCGCCATCAGCAGAACCAGAAACTAAACCGACGTTAGGAACTTGCACTTCCATGTCGTCATCTTGCGCCATCACGCCACTAGCAATCACTAGCATCGCAACCAGAAGCGCCACTAAGAGGGTACGTACTTTCATTTTTTACTTCTCTCCTTGATATATCATTGAGATATGTGGGATATGTATGCCCACGAGTAGCGACTATAGATGAAGCACGTTA
>DAIMZF010000216.1:0-4357 GCA_036734085.1 Aggregatilineales bacterium | reverse complement strand
ACGGTGGCAAACATTGAGCCTACCATCAGCATAAGTACGGTTAAAAGAATACTTAGTCGTTTCATTATTTTTAGAACTCCATCAACTAAACGGGCAAAAGACGGTAACGCGGAATATAAATATGGTGATATACCCTCCTATCCTACAAGTGGCCTATGCTGGTATAGTGTGGTATAGTCCGATTTTTGGAGTGTACCGTATGGCAAGCATTTTTGCAAAATTAAGGTAAACTTTTCATTCACTTTACACAATCCAAAAAAAGACAATCATCCATGACCAAAAAACCAGAGACACAAGTCGTCCATAGTACAGCAGTTGACCCCAGTACAGGCGCAATTGCGCCGCCCATTGTACTTTCCACTACGTTTGAGCGTGGCATAGCAGGCGACTACCCGCACGGTTACATCTATAACCGAACAGATAACCCCAACCGACAAGCGTTAGAGCAGACGATGTGCCAATTGGAAGGAGGCACAGTGGCCTATGCGGTATCGAGTGGTTCGGCGGCGATGATGTCATTATTCCAGGCGTTGCAACCGGGTGATCACATCGTTTCTGGTGAAGATTTATATTATGGCATCCGTGTTTTACTTAATGAAATTTTCGTGCGTTGGGGTGTGGGCATAACATATGTGGATATGCGCGATGTTGACGCTGTGAAGGCCGCCATGACGCCCCATACCAAGCTGGTTATCCTGGAATCGCCTTCAAACCCGATGATACGTTTAGCGGATATTGCTACGCTTGCGGAAGTTTCACATCAACACAATGCATTGCTCGTGGTTGATAACACCGCCGCGACTCCCATTGCCCAAACCCCGCTCATGCTAGGCACAGATATTGTCGTCCATGCGATGACCAAGTACATCGCCGGCCACAGTGACGTGCTATCCGGCATTATCATCTCGCGGGAGCAAACACCTTTTATGGAACATGTCGGGCGTATTATCCATATTGGCGGGGCTGTGCCTGACCCCATGGGATGCTGGCTGACCCTACGAGGATTACAAACCCTGCCCTACCGGATGCGCGGCCATGCAGAAAATGCACTCAAGATAGCAGAATACCTCTCAGAGCATCCTAAGGTTGAAGCTGTGCTGTATCCGCAACATCCCAGCCATCCCCAACATAATCTGGCAAGACAACAAATGAGGTTAGGCAGTGGATTGATGTCAATTCTGATTCGGGGGGGACAGGCCGAAGCTATGGCGGTGACAAATAAAGTAAAGTTATTCATCCGGGCGACTAGCTTCGGCGGCACACACAGCTTAATTGAGCATCGCGCTTCTGTGGAAGAAAACTCCACAACGCCGACCAACCTCTTAAGGCTGTCCGTCGGGCTTGAACATGCCGACGATTTAATCGCGGATTTAGCGCAAGCCCTAGAGTAACTAGCCTCCAATATAGTACATCTGTATTTTGTCGCGCTTGTCGTCGTCTTCGGTGCGTTGCTCGGAATAGCGGTCTGTGCGGGCTTGCCATAAACCGCGCACCAATGACTCTAGCTCGTCGTCGGTTGCGCCGTCACGGAGAGGCGTTTTTAAATCTGTACCTTGTGTAGCAAACAGGCAGGTATAAACAACGCCTTCCGGCGACAGGCGCATCCGGGAGCAATCTCCACAGAAAGGTTGTGTCACAGAGGCGATGATACCTATTTCTCCCCCGCCATCCTGATAGCGGAAGCGGAGCGCAGTCTCGCTATGATAATTAGGCGGCAGACGCTCCAACGGGAAGACGGCATTCACTTTTTCAACAATCTCTCGCGCAGGGACAACATGCTCCATGCGCCATCCATTGAGTGTACCGACATCCATATATTCGATAAAGCGCAGGATGTGACCGTGTTCCCGACAATAACGCGCAAGATCAATCAGTGTATGGTCATTCACACCACGCTGAACCACACAGTTGATTTTGACAGGTGCGAGTCCAGCATCCACCGCAGACTGAATTCCGGCCAACACTTGCTCAACATCGGCCTTGCCCCCATTCATCTGCCGGAAAATCGCATTGTCAATGGTATCAAGGCTAACCGTGACTCGATGCAGACCAGCCTGTTTGAGCAATTGCGCCTTCTGTGGCAACAGATAGGCATTGGTTGTCATAGCAACATCATCTACATCTTCCAGTGCACTCAATTGTGCTACGAGTTGCTCTAAATCCTGACGGACGAGGGGTTCCCCCCCTGTAATACGGATTTTTACCGCGCCCAAACGCACAATAATGCGCGTTAATCGGGTGATTTCCTCAAAAGTGAGTAGTTTTTCTTTTTGTAGGAATACGTATTTTTCGCCAAAAACATCTGCTGGCATACAGTAACCACACCGGAAGTTACAGCGGTCAGTGACGGAAATTCGCAAATCGCGCAGGGGACGTTGAAAACGGTCAAGCACAGGTTCAGTCATGATGAATTAAACTTTCGCCAAATTTCTATTTCTTTATCTACAATACCCTAGACAACAATGTTTTATGGGGTATTACGGGTTGGAGGAAGGACAAAAGGCTACCTCTTTTTTTGTCTGGTAGCCTTTGGATAAAACAACAGGGTTAGTTATCGCCTGTCAGCGTCATGAGGTAAGCGGAGATGTCATAAAGTTGTTGCTCGGTGAAGATGTCTTCATAGCCAACAGGCATAATATTCTCCACGTAGCCTTCTACAATGTAAGCATTAGGATGAATAATAGACTCGTAGATGTAAAGTTCCGCCGGTTGGCCGGGCACACGTTCACCCGCCCGGAGCGCCAAACTATACATGCCCGGCCCTACTCCCCCATCATCATTACTAATGAGGTGGCAGGTACTACATGCCCAATCGCCCAATGTGCCGCCCGCCATCTCCACGCTGTATGTCGCGTTGAATAACTGCCGTCCGTTGCCAGCATCGCTGAATTCCTGGATGAAGAAGATAAGGTTTTCTTCCTCTGCGGTTAGTGGCTCACCCGCCGGGATTTCTTCAGCAGGTTCTTCCTCCGGTTCTTCTGTGGCTGGTGGCGGCGTTGGTGTTTCGGTTGCAGGCAGTGGGGTTGCAGTCGGCGGGAGCGGCGTTGTGGTAGGCAGAATAGCGACCACCCCATCCGACGAATCAACGACTTCAACATCGCTTTCTGCACGAAGCGCCTCTAAAGTCGCGGAATTCGGCGGCGGCTCCGCAAATGTGCCGCAAGCGGCAGTCAGCAACAAAGCTAATCCAAACACCGGTAACAGTTTTTGTCTCATCGCAATTTTTCCCCAAAGCAGTTTGTGAACACTTTTACAATGTCCATCATTGTAACCTAACCTGCCGCTAGGGTATAGGATTTATACAGCCTAACTTCACATCTTATCCCACAATCCGGCAGGGCTATCGCATCAAATTCGGCGTGAGAAGCTCGAGTAAGAAAGCGTCATCGAGTGCGGCGCGGAAACGCTTGCGTTTCAAACTCTGTTTGCCGGGATGTTGCTTGAGTAGATTCATGGCAATGTGCCGAATGACCGCGAAATTTTCAGGCGCTTCGTCTAGCCGTACTCGTGAGGCATCTTCGCCGAACACCACATCCATTGTCCAATGAAACGTGTTTTCCACCGACCAGTGAGCGCGAGTTACAGCTAGAATACGCTCGGCATCCGGCGGTAAACTGGACAGATAGTAGACCGTTTCACGTTGCATTTTATCCGTTATGCGCCGCTCACGCTCGACCATCACCACCGTCTGAAGCCCGGCCCAGCCCTCATAATGCCCCATGCTTTCCAGCGCTAACGGGTCATGGATCGCCCAACAACGCCGAATTTCCAGCCGTCCATGTCCCTTGTTAACGACCTCGTGAAAATCATGGCGCACATCGCGGAAATCACGCTGACGCGCCCAGTCGAACCAGTCCATCACGTCCCGATGTAACTGCGGGTGGTTGCCTTTGAGCGCAAACACATAATCCGCTTCGTGTTCAATCACGGTTCGTGCGATGTCTTTCTGGCAATTGAGCGCATCCACCGTCACAACACACCGTTTGATGAACAACATCTTGAGCAGTTCAGGCACGGCCGTGATCTCGTTAGATTTAGCATCGACTTTGCGCTGGCCGAGCAGAACACCACTTTCACTCGCCCACGCACTCACCAGATGAATAGCATCCTGCCCACGAAAGCTATCGCGACTCCCTCGTGCGGTTTTTCCATCAATGGCGATGACTTCTCCGCGTGGCACATGGAAATGTTGCTCAACCCAGCCCATGAACCGTCGTTGAAATTCTGCCGCATCTAACAGCCGAAACACGCGGCTGAAGGTGTCGTGCGAGGGAATCCCGGCTGGCAAATCCAGATAGTGCTTGAGCCACGCTTCTTTCGCCTGCCCGAATTCCTCGACTTCGCTCCAACTTTCTGC
>DAIMZF010000215.1:0-4415 GCA_036734085.1 Aggregatilineales bacterium | reverse complement strand
AAACTATCCGACCATCAAAAGCGCATCAATATATGATAAACCTCTACGAAGTTCTCGACGCGACTAACGGCCAGTTACTTGGTGTGCCCGCCGCCCAGTTATTCGACTCTTTTTCAGTAGATGCTAATTCTGTCTCACAAGGGCAGATGTTTGTCGTTACAACAACTCGGTCAGGAGACTCGCACCAGTTCATTGCTCAGGCAATTGCTAATGGGGCAACAGGCGTTATTTGTACACGTCCGCCAGAATGTGATACGCACGGTGTATCAGTTGTTTTGGTGCGCGATACTGTAGAGGCGCTCCTGTTGTGGTCACAATATTTACTGGGGCGCTACGGCACAAAGGTGATTGCTGTTGTGGGGTCTGCGGGTAAATCCACCACCGCGGATGCCATCAGCCACCTGTTAGCCTCACAGGGTACAGTCCACTGTGATCTGGATTCGACATATGGCCGCTTGAGTGTGCCCTTTGCGTTAGCTCGTCTTAAGCCCAGTGATAAATTTGTTGTGCTCAAGCTGAACATGGTAGAAGCGGGGGATATGGCCGCCTTTGCCCAAGCCACCCAACCGGATGTTGTCGTTGTTACCCATATCGACGCACACTATTCTGGAACGTTCGCATCCGCACAGCAAATCGCTTCGGAGATGCTTGTACTAACGGATTTACTCCCGCCTAGCGGCTTGGTTGTCCTTAACTATGATGATGACCTTGTACGCGGCTTAGGCGCGACGACCCGCGCCGCCGTCAAGATGTGCAGTACCGCTAGTTTTGGCGCGGATGTCATGGCCTATAACCTTAAGCTGGCAACAGATGGTACGGTGTTTGATTTACGCTTGGGCAATGAGCGCCACAATGATATGAAAGTATCCTTGTTGGGTAAGCATCATCTTTCTTGTTTGCTGGCGGCTTTGTGTGTTGGCCTGCATTACCAAGTCCCGGCGGAAGAATGCCTTAAAATCTTGCGCCAACTTCCTCCTCTACCCGGTAGATTAAAATCTCTTGCAGGGCGGGATGGCGCTAACATTATTGATGCCAGCTACAACGCCACGCCACAATATACCTTGCACCTGCTTGATTGGGTGCAAACGGCACATCATTCAGCACAACGGGTATTTTTTATATTTGGGGATATGGAACATCTAGGTGTGAACAGCACAGCCGGACATCGCGCTGTCGGGCATAAGGCGTCACAAATTGCGGATGTATTCATCACACAGGGGACACAGGCCGGGATTGCCGCCCGCGCCGCTTTGGATTACGGTATGGCGGCTAAGGATATTCATGCCTGTGCGACTATCCAGGATGTGCTAAAAACAGTCGAAAATAACTATCAGTTTAGCGCAGATGATTTGATTTTGATTACAGGTGGTTCATCCGCGCATATGCACCTGATTACACAGACACTGCTTGCAGATGACGCCGACAAAGCACAATTCACCCAGCAGGGAAGGGCGACACAGCATCTGCTGTCGCATCCATCGCGTTTAACATGGGTGGAAATTGATTACTCTGCAATTGCCAACAACGTGCGCTTGCTTAAGCAAATGGTGGGCAAGAACGTTACACTGATGGCGGTCGTCAAGGCGGATGCTTATGGGCATGGTGCTGTGATGACTGCGCGGACAGCGTTAGCCAACGGCGCGGAATATCTCGGCGTATCTTCTGTGCAAGAAGCACTTGTTTTGCGTGATTCCGGAATTACTTCGCCCATTCTGGCGATGAACTATACGCCACCCTATATGGCGCGGCAGGCAATTCAACATAAAATCACGTTGACTGTGTTTGATGTTGAAACTGCCCGTGCTTATGATCGTGCCGCGTTGGACGTTGGCACACAGGCTAATATCCACATCAAGATTGATACAGGCATGGGACGGCTAGGTGTTCTGCCAGATGAGCTAACTGCGTTCTTCCGCCATCTGCTGACGATGCCTAACCTCAATGTCGAAGGCATTTACACGCATTTTTCATCGGCAGATATGAAGACGGGCTATACCGAAGAACAGATAGAAACATTTAAGCACGTCATCAGGCCACTTAGGGATAGCGCTGGCTACAATGTCCGCTATCTGCATACTGCAAATAGTGCCGGAACTGTGGCGCATCCTGCCGCATGGTTTGATATGGTCAGGCCGGGTATCGCACTCTATGGTATGAACCCCTCCGATGACGTGATGCTTCCGGTCGGGTTTAAACCCGCCCTGACGTGGAAGACGCTCGTTGCTCAGGTCAAGACATTACCTGCCGGGCATCCAGTGGGGTATGGCAATACATACATCACATCAGCATCGGAGCGTGTGGCGGTACTTCCTGTGGGCTATGGGGATGGCTTCCGGCGCGGGCCACAACATGCTGGAACTGTGCTTGTGCATGGCCGCCGTGCGCCCATTCTTGGGCGTATCTCAATGGAAAAAACCATAATCAGCTTGCAGGATATTCCAAACGTGTCTGTAGGGGATGAAGTCGTACTGCTTGGTCAGCAGGGGGACGAACAACTCACTGCTGAAGAAATCGCGCAGAGTATTGGCACAATTAATTACGAGGTGACTTGTAATGCACTGGCACGCTTACCGCGCATCTAGTTAATTGCTTGTCAGTAAGTCGCGGATGTCGGCCTCAATCACCAGTGGGTCTGCTGTAAACGAATAGATGCGAATGAGTTGGCCTTCCGGGTCTAGTAGATAACGTGAGGCGGTATGGTCAACAATGTATCCAGCACGGGTGCTGGTATCATCACGGATGTCCCAGAATAGACCAAAATCCGGCGCGATGCTTTGCAACACGTCTTCGTCACCACTTAATCCGATGAATGATGGATCATATCGTGCCATATATCTGTTGAGTAATTCTGGTGTGTCGCGGGCGGGGTCTACGCTGATGAACATAAACTCGACTTGCTCGCTTAAATCCCCCAATTGACGATGTATCTGCCGAAACTCGAGCAAAGTCGCCGGGCAGACATCGGGGCAGTGTGTATACCCGAAGGATAGCAGAACATAGCGCCCGTTAAGGTTGCTTAGGCTAAGGGGTTCTCCGTCTTGCGCTGTAAGCGTGAATTCCGGAATTTTTTGTGGTGGTTCGATAACGCTTTTGCCATCTGATGAAGCAATGGTGTTATTTGTATCCATATTGTGTGCAGTGCCGGAACTTGACACAGATTCAACTTCTGCTTGTTGGGCACGGTTGCTGTCTATCGCGTTCAGCACGCTATAAATCCCTAGCGCCAACACCACAAATGCAATCAGAAAGCCGCCGCCGATGATGACAGGATTTCTTTTTTCGCTCATGCTTCTCCTCTGAACTTTCTATCAGCATTGTAACAAGCGTCATGCTGTAGGACAATGCCAATAGCTTACCAATTCCGGCTATTTCTGTGCCAGAATTTAAATGCTCAACCAATCTTAACGTTCCTGATAGTTGTGGTTTAACCCTTTTTATGTGACGGTAATAAACGGCGGCAAAAGCCCGGATATGTCATCTCAACATCTCAGCATTCAAGCAATTAAAGAGCAAGCAATCGCTTTTGGATTTAATATCGTCGGTGTTATTCCAGCAGAGCCAACCCCCACACTTGACCATTACTTTAAATGGATTCAAGCAAATATGCACGGCAATATGGGGTATATGGCGCGGCCTGACCGTCAGGCACGCCGGGCGGATTTACGTGTTATCATGCCGGCTGTGCGCTCTATGCTGTTGGTTGGTGTAGATTACCGGACGGTTGTCATGCCCGATAGCCTGCTGACTGACCCATCACGCGGACGTATAGCCTCCTATGCTTGGGGACTGGACTATCATGATGTGTTGGCACAAAGGTTAGAATCCTTCGCGGAATGGCTTCAAGCACAGGCGCACATGCTCAATCATCGTGTCTATGTTGATACAGGCGCAATCCTGGAGCGTGGTCATGCCCAGCAAGCCGGGTTAGGCTTTATTGGCAAAAACACGATGTTGATAAATCCGCGTAGGGGGAGTTACTTCTTTTTAGGCGAGATTTTGCTCAGTGTAGACTTTGATGACTACGATCAACCTGCTCGGCAAACTATGTGCGGGAATTGCACCCGATGTTTGACCGCCTGCCCAACGGATGCCTTCCCGCGTCCTTATGTACTGGATGCCCGGCGATGCATCAGCTATTTGACGATTGAGAATAAGGGTATCATCCCGTCGGAACTTCGCTCATTAATGGGCAATTGGATTTTTGGCTGTGATGTCTGTCAGGATGTCTGCCCCTGGAATCGCTTTATGGTGCAAACTGCTATGCCGGAATTCCAGCCCGGTGATATTGATCGTGTAACGCCTCATTTGCTGGATTTACTAAGCATCGATGACTCGGCTTTTAAGACACGTTTTGCTGGCTCACCCATGCTAAGGATTAAACATGCACGTTTCCTGCGGAATGTGTGCGTGGCTGT
>DAIMZF010000214.1:0-4482 GCA_036734085.1 Aggregatilineales bacterium | reverse complement strand
GCGCTTCCGCATTGCCTAATGGCAGGGGGTTTGTCGCGTTGATGAGCAAGCCCTGCGACACGTCAAACACCCATATATCGGGGTTCACGTTGCTGTTGATGCGCTCTTCCGTGAAGAAGACATAGCGGCCGTCGCTCGACCACGTTAACGCGCTGGCATTGGTAAAACTGCGCGGGAGCAGATAGCAGAAAGTCTCCAGCAGGGCGAAGGTATGCACACACACAGCATCAGCAGGCAGGTTGGATACGCGCTCGCGTAGTTCGCCATGCCATGCCATTTGTGCGCCATCGTGCGAAAGCGCCGCGCCCTCTACGGAGCGCACCGTGCTGTTATCCCAATTATTAAAAATATCGACCGGGCGCACGGCGGGCGAAAAACTAGCCAGATAATCCAGCAATGGCGTGATAGACTGAATACGGTTTGGATCCAGCGTGCGTGTCGCCGCCTGCGAAGTCGTGAGAGGTACAAGAAGAATACAAAGTAATAATAGCGTCAAGCGTTTTAACATGGTGTCATCCTCCGGTTATTTCGCTTCTCATCATATACCGTGTATCGGCGCTTTTACAACCTTTACACGCTGTCCGGCGTATTGTACGACAGATTAGACCGTCATAACGATTTAGAATCCTAAAGAAGGGAATACACAGTCATGGTAGAGGCACAAATAGGGGATGTCGTACTACAGACAATCAACCTGAGCAAACAATTTAAATCCGGCGAGAAGCCCGTTTACGCCCTCCGCGATGTCAGCTTTACCATCGAACGCGGCGAGTTCGTCGGCATCGTCGGGCCGTCCGGCAGTGGTAAATCCACCCTGCTAGGCATCATCAGTGGGCTGGATTCGCCGACATCGGGCACGGTGATTATCGACGGTCAGGACATTACCAAGATGCGCGAGCGCAAGCTGACCCGCATCCGTAATGAGAAAATCGGCTTTGTGTTCCAGTCGTTTAACCTCATCCCCACCCTAAGCGCATTGGAAAACGTCGCGTTGCCGGTGCAGTTTTCCGCACGTAAGAACTTTAACCCCAACCAACGCGCCAAAGAACTGCTGACGATGCTAGGCCTAAAAGACCGCATGAACCATCGCCCTACCCAGCTTTCCGGCGGACAGCAACAGCGCGTTGCTATTGCCCGCGCCTTAGCCAACAACCCGGCGATCCTGGTTTGTGATGAGCCAACCGGCAACCTGGATACTGAATCCAGCCAGATTGTGATTAATGAACTGAAGAAAGTGCAAAACAACGGCACCACCGTCATCGTCGTGACGCACGACTCCGGCATCGCAGACCAGACCGAACGGCTGATTACGCTGGTAGACGGGCAGATTATCAGCAGTGATGTCAAAATGGCGACCGGCACGCACTTTGCCATCCAGGGAGCTTAAGATGTTAGAACGCCTCGCTTTTTACATCAAACACTCGTTTAACGATTTGCGCGTCAACGGCCAGCGCACGTTCTTCGCCCTGCTGTGCATCGGCGCTGGTGTGGCCGCCATCGTCAGCTTACAAACTTTAGCCACCATGATTGAGTCCACGCTCACCGGAAACCTGCAAGAGCAAAATCTGGGCGACATCAGCATGGAATATCAGGGCTTTATGTTTAATACGCCCACCTTCGGCGAAGACTTTGATGAGGAATTTGGGGATAACATGCCCCGACCCTCCGACTTTGACGAGCGCGTTCGTGAAGACCGCGAAGCCGGGTACTTCGGCACGGCTGACCAGGGCTTCGGCGGCTTCAGCGTTACGGAAGAACGCATCAACGAAGCCGGGCTACAGGCCATCATCGACGCGCTGGACGAACGCTTTCCCGGTCAGGTGGATGTCACGTTTAAGATGGCGCTGGCGAACTTCGGCCAGGTGTTCATCGGCAATGGGCCTGGTGTGAACGTGGTCACAACGGCGACGGACGTATTCGAGTCTAACTTTTCGCCCATCGTGATTGACCCGGCCAAGTATCCGTTTTATAACGATGCCGTGCTGGAAGATGGGCGTTCATTAGCACAGGCGTTCTCTGGATACAATGGGGATAATCCCGGCATTGTGTTTTCACGGGATGGCGCAAACGCTTTAGGCGAGGATGGCGTGCCTCTTGCGATCGGTGATCGTGTGCTGTTAGACGGGTCTGATGCCACGTTTGAGGTCATCGGCATTGTGCCGACAGACACGGAAATCCGCAACATCCAGAGCGGGTTTCAATATGGCCTGTATGGTTATTACTACTACATCGACGCGGTCGCCCTGAACACGTTTGGCGATGTGCCGTTGCTGGTGGAAAATATCTATGTGCAAATCGCAGATGCATCACGGTTGATGGAAGTCTCAGCGTTTTTGTGGCAGACCTTCCCGTACTTAAACCAGACCACCACCGAAGACCTGCGCGAACTCAACTCGGAAATCGCGTCCAGCCTGGATACGCTAGTCACGATTATGGGCTTGCTGGGCGTGTTGCTGGGGAGCATCGGCATTATCAACACCATGCAGGTTGTCGTCCGGCGGCGCACGGTGGAAATCGCGGTGCTGAAGACGCTCGGCTTACAGGGAAATCAAGTGACTCTGCTGTTCCTGACGCAAGCGTTCATCATGGGCGTACTAGGCAGTATTCTAGGTGTGGCGCTGGGCTGGCTGATGGTGTTTGTACTGCGGAATTCGGCAGAAGGCGTCCTGCGGCAAGGACTGGGCTTTGTCATCTCGCCCAATGCGGTCTTTAATGGCCTGGTGGTCGGCACACTGGTGACAACCGTCTTCGGCTTCCTGCCCACACTCAGCGCCGGGCAGGTACGCCCCGGCATTGTGTTGCGTCCGGATGATATTGTTGTACCGCGTGCGGGCATCATCGCCTCGCTGTTTACGCTCGTCGGCATGATCATTGTGCTGGCGTTCATCGCGCAGGCTATTCTTGGCACATCGTTCTTAATCGCGTTTTTGGTGGTGGCGGGCGCGTTCGGCGCGGCGGGGGTCATTTTTGTCCTGCTGTGGCTGTTAATCTGGATTGTTGGCCGCTTTACGCCGTCCTTCGGTTTTGTGGATATGAAGCTATCCAAGCGGCAACTGCTGGCAAGCAAGCGGCGCGGCGCGGTGACGTTGTTGGCACTGGTGATTGCGGTGTTCTCCTTGAGTACTATCACGCTGTTTGCGGATAGCTTTACCAACTTCCTCAACAGCATCATCAATTCGGAAAATGCGCAACCGGTGATTATCCAGAGCCTGACGCCGCAATCGAACGCAGGCGTAGAGCGCATCCTCACACAAAACGCGGATGTCACCAGCTATCGTGTCAATCGCACATTTAACGATGTGCAGTTCGTGGGGATTGACCGTGCCAATGGCGACAGCTACACGCTCACACAGTTGAATGACTTACGGCCTATCATCCCATTCGGCACAACGTCACCGGATTTTGCTTTCGGCTACATCGGCGCGTATACGGCGGAGCAAGTGCCACCTGTAGACCTCATCGCAGGTGTGACGCTTGACCAAGCGCCGGAAACTGACGCGCTCCCGATACTCATTCCGCAGACGTGGTACACCGCCGAAGACTATCTGGCTGTGGGTGATGATATCACCCTGCGCGTGAATGGGCGCGAACTCCGCTTTACGGTGGTGGGCGTTCATCTTGTGGACGAGACCGCCATCAGCTTAAACACGTCAGTCGCGCAGGTTTACGCGCTATGGCCGGATTTGCAAGAAGCGGGTCTGCAACCCCAGGATATTAACTTCTCCGCCGCGCTCCCGGCGGAAAATGTGAGCAACTTACGGCGTGAGATGTCCGCGATACCGGGTGTGTTCGTGTTCGACACACGCAACATTGAGCGACTGGTCAACGTCCTGCTCGACCAGTTCCGCGCCTTCCCGACGTTGGTCGCCTTGCTCGGTCTGGTGGTCGGCGGTGTGGTGATTGCCAACTCGGTGGCGCTGGCGACGATGGAGCGCCGTAAGGAAATCGCGGTGATGAAGTCCGTCGGCCTGCAACGGGAGCGCGTGCTATTCATGCTCTTGTTGGAAAACGGTCTGCTGGGATTGGTGGGTGGATTGCTGGGCGTCGGCACGGGGCTACTTACTCTGGTCTTGTTGTCATCTTCAATCAACCTGCCGTTGGATGTGATTCCGTTCGGCGCGGCCTTCCTGTTGATGTCGTTGTGTGTGCTGGTCGCCGTCATCGCGGCGATGACCACCGCATGGGGCGCATCCGGCGAAAAGCCGTTGAACGTTCTGCGCTACGAATAATATACGTATATAAATCAGGGTGCATGTCAGGGTATATGCCGACATGCACCCCGCCACTTTAAACCCCTGTCTGCCTCCGCATGGCTTACGCCCGTCTTGATTCCTCTTGATGATTAAAACTGACACCCCACGTCAAACCCGTATTTATGCCGGGCATGACGTGTGATTCCTCCAACACCAGCCGGGATGATCTAAAGCCAATTTACGACCACTTTTTTCTCATGACTTGTTCTGTTTCGTATTCCGGCTTTAA
>DAIMZF010000213.1:0-4545 GCA_036734085.1 Aggregatilineales bacterium | reverse complement strand
TCGCATGTGACGCTCAGGCGGGCACGGATGCACCCGCGTTTGATGGCGGCTTCTTCCGCCATTTGTAACAACCTGCGCCCGATGCCTTGCCCGCGTAACGGTTCGCCCACCCACAGCATATCGACGGTCATGCTCTCACGTGAAGTCCATGCGGCAAGCCCGGCCACAACATCGCCTTCCATATCATCAAGGCTGATGTCAAGCGCGGATGCTTCTGTGGGCAGGGTTTCATCAATGGCCGCAGGTAAGCGCCCGCGCAATTGCCGCGCCAGATATTTGCGGTAATCCGGGTCTGGGGTATGGGTCACATTAAATTCGTAACTGCCGCTATAACGTTGTTGCACCTGTAACATCGGGATGATTTTGGCACTCATAATAATCATATCCTTGTGTTTTCATCATCAATAAACGCTGTGCCAATGGCCGCCTATCGTGCGGCCCCGCTTGTGGTCTGTTCTAAATAAGTGCTTAGTTCCTGCATTCGCTCCGCGATGATGCCGCCGACACGCTCCCGTAAGTTGGGGTGCTTGGCGTTCCCGGCAATCCAACGGCAACTGGCAATGTGCCGTGCCATCACGAAAACATCCAGATGTGCGCGCCAGGCTTCCGGCTGTGGCCGGATGCTGTGATACCCCGCCCATAGCGCGTCTGCGATGGATTGTGCGCGGGGTGTGCCGCGTGCTAACCAGATAATAGGCACAAGGTCATACAGGTAATAGCCGTAGGCGCATTCTTCAAAGTCAATGATTCCGGCTTGCTCACCGTCGAATACAAAATTCTTGGCGATGAGATCACCGTGAATCATGCCGAAGACTTCCGCGCTTGTGCCGAGCGTCTGCATGGTATGACGCATAATCGACGTTGCCTGTTCCATCAAGGCCAGCGCGTCCGCGTCGAAGTAGCGCACCCCATCGCCGGGATGATACGCGCCCTCTGCGCCGAACAATCCTTCCCAATCCAGGGCAGGACGGATGAAATCCGGTGGTGGCGTAAACGCGGCGGAAACACGGTGTAAATGCGCCGCCTGTATGCCGATTTGGTACAATCGCGCTTCCGTCAATTGCTCTAAGGGCAGTGGATCGCCTGTCACCCATGTGGTCAGGGTGCAATGCACCTCTCCCTCATAGCCTGTCAGCGCACTCGTATACACATCCGCTACCGGGCGATGCACCCGCAGGACGGGGTTATCCGCTAAGGCCGACATCCACACGCGCTCGCTCTGGATCCATGCTAAGGGCTTATGGCCGGGACGCCGCACACGCAAAGCGTAGTCTTCATCCGGCGTCTGTACATAAAACACGGCGTTATTGGTATAGGCTATCAGCTTTAAAGTTTGCACATTAAGCCCCCACGCGCCCGCCGCTTCGTAGGCGAGTGCCGTCATATTCTGTACTTGTTCCGTGTATGATTGTTGCTCGAATGTCATGCTATCCCCTGTATCCCTTACGCTTAAACTAAAACAGCCACGTCGCTTTGGTTGGCGCGTGGCTGTTGGGATGTGGTTTCGCTTTGACAGCGAGACAGGCTTGTTTAATCGGAGCCTTGTCTGTGAGTGTCGTTGGGAATCACAAAACAGCCACGCGGAATTGTTGCGCTAAGGTGGCGCACGTCCGCGACTGCCGGATTCCCGATATTTATTTGACTGGGAAGCGGAGTCGTCTTAACGGTGACGTGTTACACCTACGGCATCAAATGGTAATCCGCCGAGATCGGGTGCTGTACGGATATTGATGAAATTAGCCATCTGAATACCTCCATAGATGTAAACGTATCGTTTACGACTTTTTGATTCTGACGAAAATCTAACAAAACAACTTTTGCGACTATAGCACGAAATCCGCGCTTTTGTCAACCAGTCATTTAAAAAAAGTACAACATCGTGAAATTTACCCCAAAGCGTGCTTCATGCGCTCCAACGCTTGCACCAGCCGGGCACGCGGTAACGCGAAGTTCAGCCGCGCAAAGCCGACTCCTTCCGTGCCAAACAATGTGCCGTTGTTAAGCGCGACATCCGCATTTTTGAGGAAGAAAGGCTCTACCCAGTTCATGATGTCACCCGCTTGGGTGTCATCCGCGTTGCCCGTGGGCAGGGCGCGGCAGTCCAGCCAGCTTAAGTATGTGCCTTCCGGGTGCGTCGTCTTGATTTGTGGCATGTTGTCCGTGATGAATTGTGTGGTGATATCGCGGTTTACCCGCAGATAGTCCATCATCTGTGCTAACCATTCATCACCCCCCGTATAAGCGCCATAGGCCGCCGCGTAACCCAGAATACCGACATGCGGCACGACGAAGGACTCGGCATTGACGAACTTCTGCCGGAGTTCCGCATTTTGGATGACTGCGAAGCTAAAGCCCAGACTAGGGATGTTGAAGGTCTTACTAGGAGCCATCAATGTGATGGTGTTCTGCGCGATCTCTTCGCTGATGGCGGCGAGTGGGGTGTGTGGCTGGAAGACTAAATCCGCGTGGATTTCATCGGAGCAGATGACAACACCATGCGCGATACAGATTTCCGCCATGCGTCGCAGTTCTTCCGGCGTCCACACGCGCCCGGTGGGGTTATGCGGGCTACATAGCGCGAATAGCTTTGTCCCGGTGTTGATAGCCAACTCGAACGCATCAAAATCAACGGTGTAATGCAGGTGGCCGTTTTGCTCTGTGGCGATGAGTGGCACGATGTTTGTTGTCAGGCCGTTTTGTTGTGGCGAGAGCAAAAAAGGCGGATAGATGGGCGTATTCATCAGCACATTGTCACCCGGTTGGCTGACCGCACGCATGGCGGCGTTTAGCGCGGCGACAACGCCGGGCAAAAACACAATGTCCTCTTTTTGGATATGCCAGTTATACAGCCGTGCCAACCGTGCCTGTAACACATCGCGTAGTTCCGGTGCATCCATCGTGTAACCGAAGACGGGATGCTCCAACCGTTGCGCGATGGCCTGCGTGATGGCATCCGGCACGGCGAAGTCCATATCCGCCACCCACATAGAGATAACCTCCGCGCTCTCGAAGATGTCATACTTGGCGGAATTCGTGCCACGGCGGTTGATGATGGTGTCAAAGTTATAAGTTGTCATTGAGTCTCATCTGCTTTCGGGTTATAAGGACGGACGACGGTTCATACAGTGCATCAGTGCGTGCGCCTCTGCGAAAAAATAATATGGAGAATGTGCTGACCAAACAGAGGTTTTAACATCGTGTGTGCATCGGCTAACCTTGTTAAACATGGTAGAATCGAGCGCATATACTTGTGTAGAATTTTACCACGAAGGAAGCGACCATGCCCTTTGACTATACCACCCGCATAGACCAATTAACCCCGCTTGCACCCGCTATCGCGCTTGTGCCGGGCGCGAATATGTTTTACTTCACCGGCGTGCAGATGCACCTGTCGGAGCGCCCAACAATCGCTCTGCTTGGGTCTGCGGGGCGTGCTGTGGTTGTTCCTTTGCTGGAAGTGGCCGTGTGGGAACCAACCTGTGCCGCGCTTGGCCTGCAAATCTTCAGTTGGGGCGATGCGGACGGCTACGCGGACGCTTTCGCGCAGGCCAGCGCCGCGCTCAATTTAGGTGATGCGCCGCTTGGGGTTGATGGTCAGACCATGCGAGTCTTTGAATATCTGGCATTGCAAAATGCAGGGGTGCATCATCTACAGGATGTCGGCCAGGACTTACTGAGCATTCGCGCCATCAAGACCGCGCCCGAAGTTGACGCCATGCGCCGCGCTATCGACATCAGCGAAGCCGCTTTAAATGACCTGATGGCAACCATAAAACCGGGCATGACCGAGCGCGAAATCGCGCTGGAACTTGACCAATTGCTGACGGAACGTGGCAGTCAGGGGTACGCCTTCCGCGCTTTGGTGCAATCCGGCGCGAACAGTGCCATTCCACACGGCCACACCACAGACCGCCCTCTGCAAGAAGGTGAATTTTTGCTTATCGACTTCGGCGGCATGTGGCAGGGCTACCCGGCAGATATTACGCGCACCTTCTGTATAGGCACGCCCAGCGACGAGATGAACCGTATTTATCAGGCGGTGCTGGCGGCCAACCGCGCCGCAATTGCGATGTGTGAGCCGGGTGTATCCGCCGCAGATGTTGACCGCGCCGCCCGTGATGTTATTGAATTTGCGGGATATGGTGACTATTTTACGCACCGTACCGGGCACGGCTTAGGGCTGGAAGTCCACGAACAGCCGAATATCTCCGCCACGAGTGATACTATTTTACAGCCCGGCATGGTGTTTACCGTCGAGCCAGGAATCTATGTGCCGGGCATCGGCGGCGTGCGGATTGAGGACAACATTCACATCACACTCACCGGCGCGGAAGTGCTGACAAGTTATCCGAAGGATGCTCTGTAGATGAAACAACGATGCAGTCTGTTGATAGCTTTACTGTTCATGGGGGTTACGGTGGTCGCCCAAACAACCGACGAAGCGCCCATCATCACACCCGTTAACGCGGCGGGGCTTGCGCCTGTACAAGTGCTGGATGCTCATACTATGCCTGTGAATAATGTGGCTTTTCGCCCGCCGGATGG
>DAIMZF010000212.1:0-4592 GCA_036734085.1 Aggregatilineales bacterium | reverse complement strand
GCCGCAGATGTACAAGCGCCTTAGCAAGTAGAACAGGTTATAATCAGCATGATACTGTGCAAAACTACACTAGGCATGATGTGATGATAAATGATGAAACGATCCAGCGGCTCATTGCATGGGCGGACAGCAAACCGCAGATACGGGCATTGGTGTTGACCAGCACCCGCGCTCGACCCGATGCCGCGCTCGATCCGTTCTCCGATTATGATGTCATCTTAGCGGTGGATGATGTGCGCCCGTTTTTCGAGGATCGTGCATGGCTGTCGCATTTCGGCTCCGTGCTGGCCGTCTATCGTGACCCACTCCATGATTCATGCGGTCATGAACGCTTTGCTTACATCACGCAATACGCACATGACCGCCTAAAAATTGATTTCACGGTGATCCCGGCGGCATTGTTGCGCGACCTTACACCGGACTGCGCCTTGCACGATGAGTTGGACATGGGCTACCACGTCCTGCTGGATAAAGACCACCTCACCGCCGGATTGCCACAACCTACTTTCAGTGCCTTTCTGCCTCAATCGCCGGACGAAGCAACATACCATGAATTGGTCGAGGTCTTCTTCCACGAGGCAACCTACGTCGCCAAAAACATCTGGCGTGATGAACTGCTCCCGGCGAAATACAGCTTCGACCATGTGATGAAACAAAACCTGCTCCGGCAGATGCTCGAATGGCGTATAGGGGCTGTGTATGGCTGGTCGGTAATCACGGGCGTGCTGGGCAAAGGGTTAAAGCGCCACACCCCGCCGGAATTGTGGGCGCAGTTGGAAAGCACTTATGTCGGCACAGAAATTGAAGAAAACTGGGATGCGCTATTCCGGTTGATTCATTTGTTCCGGCAGGTTGCGGTGGAAGTCGGTCAGAACCTGGCTTACAGCTATCCTGATGACCTGCACGAGCGCAATTGCGCCTATCTGCTTGAGGTCAGGGCGATGCCCCGTCAAAACAGCAGATAGATGTATGCAACATCGCTTGTATTTGTTTGCCAGCCATAGCTCCCATATCGCGTTCACCCAATCTTCCTACGCCAAAATCGGCTATTCCTCCCATGTGTGCTTAATCTGCCTCCCATAGAATGGAGTACATTCTGGTAATTAACCTCCGTTATGAATCAACAAATTAGAGAGGCTTACAGTGAAAAATGCTACTCTCCAAGTGCTATAAACCCCATAAACGTTTTAGTTGGGTTGTTTTGTCGTTGATAGTTTCACGCGGTAAAATCAGGAGGTAAGCCAGTCGAATGCACTCATAAATTTTTGGAGAAAATAACTTGAAAACTCAGTTAAAAAATATCGCACATCAGGTCATCGATTTTTACAGAAGCCGCTACTTTACCAGTACAAAATATTGGGAAAACCGCTATACCAATGGCAATAACTCCGGCAATGGCTCCTACGGCAAACTCGCGAAATTCAAAGCTGAAGTACTTAACCAATTCATCGCTGACAATAATATTGAGCGCGTTCTCGAGTTCGGATGCGGCGACGGAAATCAACTCTCGCTCGCGCATTATGAAACATACACCGGGCTGGATGTCTCCCCGGCGGCGCTTCAGATATGCAAACAAAAGTACGAGCATGACAATAGTAAGAGTTTTTTTCTTTACGAGCCGACATGCTTTGTTGACCATGCCAGCATATTCCAGGCTGACCTCACTTTATCGCTTGATGTTATTTTCCACATCATTGAAGATGACCTCTTCCATCTGTACATGACGCACCTTTTCGCCAGCGCGGAAAAATACGCCATCGTTTATTCTTCCAATTGCTTGCCTGATGCTTCAGAGAAAGTGGAAGCCCTACATGTCAAGCATCGTGTCTTCACAGACTGGATTGCGGAACATGCGCCTGGCTGGAGGCTCCATCAAAAGATTGATAACAGATACCCCCTTTCGTTAGACCCTGACGGATCACCAAGTGACTTTTACATCTATAAGCGGACATCTCCCTAGAAGAATAGCAATTTAAATCTTGTCATAGGCGTTCAAAACAATGATTATCATGTCATCGGTGGACGCAGGCAACGCGACAAACAAACGCATCCGTGAAGCGAATACCTAAAAACGTCCACCTTGACTCAGTAGAGGGTTAATCCTGCGCTACGGTGATGATGACATGGCCTCTTTTTTGCCCTGCTTCCATATAGCGATGCGCGTCTGCTGTCTGCTCTAACGGATAGCATCGGTCTATGATAGATTTTATCTTCCCGGCCTCGACCAGCCCTTTGATAAAAATTAGGTCTTCCCGCTTATAGGAGGACAGCACACACATGACCTTTTTACTGCTCATTCTGGAAGTCCACAACATCCGAAAAACCTGTTTCATCTTAAAGCTAGCCAGCAGATAGCATCCGTTGGGGGTGAGGGAATTTTTACAGCGCACAAAAGAACTCTTGCCCAGCACATCTAAAATAACGTCGTAGGTTTCACCATTTTGGGTGAAGTCTTGCCGAGTGTAATCAATGACTTTATCCGCGCCCAACGCCTTGACAAAGTCTAGTCGGGGTGTGCCACAGACGCCTGTCACCTCCGCGCCGAGATGCTTGGCAAGCTGTACCGCCGCAGAGCCAATGCCGCCCGAAGCACCATTGATGAGGATTTTTTGTCCGGGTTGGATGTTTGCTTTTTTAAGGATGCTGAAGGCGGTTAATGTGCCATACGGCACGGTTGCGGCCTCTGCATAAGTCATGTTGGTTGGCTTGTGCGCTATCAGCCCATCTTCCGCCATGCACAGATATTCCGCATTTGCGCCGAAGCTCGCACCCGGATAGCCGAACACCTCATCGCCCACTTTAAACATCGTGACTTTTTGCCCGATGGCCTCTACCTTGCCTGCAAATTCCCCACCGAGTATCTGCTTCTTCGGTCGCCTATAACCGAATTCTATGCGGGCGGGCAACCAGAAGATGGAAGGCATGTTGAACTCCTGCCGAACGTTTTTAAAGTTCCGTACCAGGATGTCCCCGTAACCTACCGGCGTGGCATAAATTTTCACCAGAACTTCGTTGTCTTTGGGCGTCGGCTTTTCTACCTGTTTAAGGTGTAAAACGTCCGGTGAGCCGTATTGTGTGTAGACGATTGCTTTCATGTTTTTTATCTCCATAAGGGTGAGTTATTCAGGTCAGGATTTATCATCTTCAAAGGTGTAAGAAAAGACTGCTTCCAGTGGTAAATCGAAGACATGGGCGATATGGAACGCTAATTCCAGCGATGGGGCGTATTTTGCGTTTTCAATAGCGACAATCGTCTGCCGCGTCACGCCCACTTTTTCCGCCAATTGCTTCTGGGTCATTTCGTCATGCTCAAAGCGTAGCTTGCGAATGTTATTGCTGATGACAGGCTTACGCATCTTAGAACCCCCTCCGATAAAAATAAAACTGCGAAAGCTCCGAGACAACATCTGACATAACTCCAGAGCCAATCAGCACGGCGAACATCGTAGACGGCGGCATTTCCATGACGAGGGATGCCATCGCCAGCAGGAAGCCCACAGAAAAGACATACAGCGAATTGCGGCTTGCTCTTAACTCAATCAGCTTGTCGCGCTCGTCGGTAATGTCCGGTTCTTCTTCGCGGGTCGTGATGGTATTGATGATGACGAAGATAATGTGAATGAGGACTTTTGCCACAATTGATACCGGGATGAGGATTAAGAAGAACGCCCCCCAAAAGTGAAACACCTCCGGCGAATAGGCGTCCGCTTGCGGGTATCTTTGAAGCATATACACGGTGTATGCCCCCGTAATAAGCAGTGTACTGATGAGCGCGACAATGGCACGCCTTTCCTGAAAGGACATTTTTTGCTCCTTGTGTCTTACTTGTTTTACATAAAGTAAAAAATACTTTACACAATGTACGTTATTTTATCTTCCATGTCAAGTATTTTTGACACATAATCACAAAAGTGCGCCAAATGGTGCTGGTTTTATTGGCCGATGCGCTGAAGCAGTATCCGCCTGTGCTTGATAAGTGTTTGCATAACGGGCGTGGCTGGCTGTTGACAGCGTTCTGATGCGCTTGTTACCCTTTAGATACCAGACTGAGCGAACTAGACGAGGCAAGACTTATGAAAGTTGAATTTCTCTATTTTGAGGACTGCCCATCCCACGAGCAAGCACTCGCACGTCTGCAACAGGTCATGCAAGAGCAAGGCGTCACCGCAGAGGTTGACATCATCAAGGTAGAGACGGACGAACAGGCACAAGCGATGCAGTTCGTCGGCTCACCCACCATTCTCGTCAATGGGCAGGATATTGTGCCGCCTGTGCAGGGGGCGATAGTTGGCCTGTCGTGTCGTGTGTATCGGCTGGAAGACGGACGTTTTTCACCGTTGCCGTCTGTCGGGATGATCCGCCAGGCGTTCACCGATGTTGAATAACCAGAATCATCATCCATAGCGTAAACAAGGAGCGCATATCATGAGCAATTTACAATTGGGAGACAAAGCCCTGGACTTTGAGCTTGCAGGCATTGATGGCAATACCCACCGCCTAACTGACTATGCCGAGCATCAAGCCGTCGCAGTTATTTTTACGTGCAACCACTGCCCTTACGTGCTGGCATGGGAAGACCGACTGATACAAAT
>DAIMZF010000211.1:0-4684 GCA_036734085.1 Aggregatilineales bacterium | reverse complement strand
TTTAAGAAAGGATAAATTGTATGGGAATCCTGCGCTACACAGGGCATCCCTTCATTGATGTGGGGGTGGCAACAATCACCGCTTTTGTGGATAAGAAGTATCCATCAGAGGTCGTCATGTCAGACCTCACAGAAATCGCGTTGTACCTCAAGCGCGTTTATACCGATCCGCAATATAAGCTCTTTCAAAACCTGATTTCATCCGTCTTTCTGAATGCACATTTTTCTCAGCCGGCAAAGTCCTATGAGCAAAAACTGGAGTATGCCGATGAAATACTTTTTGCATGGCGTGATGCTGAACCTATTGAAGACATAATGTGTACCTTCTTCCCGGAAAAGTCCGCAGTCCTCTATGCTCACCGCCAGCATATCCCCTTATTAAATGGGCGCGATATTGGTAATTTTTCTGCTAACGGTCAAGCTGGATTGCCGATAAGCGGTGAAGCATTACTCGCTATCCATGCGTTACCGCTTGGTTGCCTCAAATGTGGTAATCTGCTCGCGTTTCATCAAGCCACCAACCCGCTAGACCCTCAAAGCGGTTCTATGAATGTCGTCATGGCAAAACGTGCATTAAAGGAAAACAAACGAGCGATTGCTAATCTTGCTATTGACCCAAGCGAACCGATACCGAGTTTCGGCAGTGCGGCGAAATCGCGCTATATTGATGAAATCCTCCGCGCACAGGAAGACATCCAGCGCCGTGAAGGGATGGCGGACACTTCCTTTATTAGTGCCTATTCTTTTTCCAACTATGGGCCAAGTCCACGTATTGAAATTATCCAGCTAGAGCAAGCCATCTTCAACTTTATGGATGCCGCACAGCACGACGCTGGTAGAGCATGGAATAACGCGGTTTATCGCGCATGGCGCAAGCCCAAAGACGATAAAGACGCCACACCAGACGAAAACAATACCCGTTACTGGCGCAATGCGTTGTATGACGATTTATTCAATTTACCGCAAAATACACTGCGATTCATTAACACACATTTACGCTACGCCGACTGGCACTTAATAGAGATTTTTCTCAGAAAGGTTTTGCAGATGGATCAAGATCGTATCAATGCTTATCGAGCATTAGGGGACAAACTCGCCCAATATATGCTTCTATACGAAGCGCCGTCAAACAGTTTTTATGTCAGGATGTCACGGGCAAAGAACTACACTACTTTAAGAGACTTAATCCGTAGTGCAGAGGATAAACAGCTTAAAAAGCAGGCTAGTCCCGACGCCGATACCGAAGCCAACGCCCCGATTATGGGCTTTGACGAATTTATAGCGGTCTTCGAGCATCCTAGTGAAGGTTATAGTCAATGGCGTTTAGGCCGTGACTTAATCGCCATGCGCCTGCGCGAAGCAATTTATGCCAATCGTCAGAAATTTGATTTAGCTGAATTACAAGACTTACCCGAAGAAGAACTCACGGAGGAAGAGTAAACATCATGGCTTTTATTACAGGACTTATCCTAATCGACGCGCCAGCATCCGCACTCAATAACGGTGAATCAGAAGACATCAAAGCAAAGGTCAAGAGCATCTACGTGCATGGACAAGGGCATTTTCCGTATGTTTCCGCCCAATCCTTCCGCTATTGGCTCCGCACCGGCCTAGAGCGTCAAGACCCGGCATGGAAAGCTAACGCATCTCCTATCTACAACGCAGGTAAAGGTAAAAATCAGCAGGCTTATACGGCGGGTGATCCTATTCAATATTGGGATGATGATTTACTAGGTTATATGCGCGCAGAAAAAAGTGAAACCGTCACACGTGTTTCTCCTTTCCGTACCAGCACCCTTGTATCTATCGCCCCCGTGCAGATCGTAGATGACTTCGGCGTGATGGCTCGCGCTCCCAAAGAAGAAGGTGATAAAGAAGGAGTCCTTCTGTTCCAGCATCAATTTTATCGGGCGACATTACAAGGATTATTCTCACTAGATTTAACGTCTGTTGGTACATTTGCTAATCGCTTAAAAAGTGGCTTCCAGAACCTGGGCAAAGAGCAGATAGAACAAGCCAAGCAAACGCTAACACATTTAGAAGACGAGAAAGCCTACCGCCTTAGTAATGATGAGCGGATACGCCGTGTACAGGCACTCTTGAACGGATTAGCACAATTAGAAGGCGGCGCCAAGCAAACATTACACTATACAGATGTCAGCCCAGCATTTGTCATCATGGCCGTGACCAAAGGTGGCAATCATGCGTTTGGGCGCATCGTCAGCATCAAAGAAGGTCGCCCGGTCATCAATAAAAAAGCACTCACCCAAACATCGGAAGTCTTCGGCGCGGATATTGTCTCCCCTGTTTATGTAGGTCGAGCAGAAGGCTTCATGGATGATAGTCAGGCTATCTTAGATGAGTTCGGCCTCAGCACAGTGCATCCGCGCCAGGCATTCGCCCAAATCGCCGCTGATTTAGCGGATAACCCGCACTGGATGGACTAATCATGCAAGTCTTAAAGATTGTAGCGGAGGGGACGATTACGTCCTTCCGCTATCCTCATTTTGTACAGGGTGTGCATCCGACGTTTGAGATGCCGCCCCCCGCGACGATCTATGGTCACATCTGTAGTGCTGTGGGGGATTTCATCGCGCCAGAGCGCACCCGGTTTGCCTATCATTTTACATACGATGCCAAGTTCTTTGACTACGAACATCTGCACTTTTTTGGCAAAGATGCCAAGATGAATCCCTTCAACCGAGAATTGTTGTTTAATCCAACACTGACACTTTATCTTACAGATACCTCCCTTGCGCCGCACTTTGTTAGTCCACGTTATCCCGTAGTGTTAGGCCGTTCACAGGATTTGATGAGCTACATCAGTGTAGAAACGATTACCTTACACCGGGCAGAACAGGCTTACTACACGGGAACAATTCTGGATTTGGCGGATGCACGCGAAATCGGCGGGCGGACATATGCCGTCACCATGCCGCGCTTTGTCAACGCAGAACGTCAACCAACGTGGGGACAGTACGCGGTTCTGCGGGGCATACAAGAATACCCTGCGGATGGTTTGCGCTTCCGAGATGATTTCGAGATATGGGTAGATCCCACCGCCCCGCATCCGTACAAAAGCACTTTGTATCGCGGGGTTGTATGGCACACATGGTAACCAAAGTCCTCCCTGCCTCATTAAATCCGCATCACATGGACTATCTGAAGGCCAAAAGCGCGAAGAGAAGCAAAACACCTGGTCATCAAGAAACGTTGGCCGACCACACATGGGATGTGCTTTCGTGCTTAAGTGACCAGGTACGGATCCGCCCAAACCTGCCACACACGATCGGGGACATACGCTTATGGCATAGGCTATTCTGGGCGTGCTTCTTCCATGATTTTGGTAAGGCCGCAAAAGGATTTCAGGAACGGTTACAAGAGGACGCTCCGAAAAATGAGTGGATACAGGGAGAACATCGGCACGAAGTTCTCTCGTTGGCCTGTATTGATTGGTTATTCCCACGAAGCCATATTGACCGTTTGCCGATTATCAATGCCATTGTCAGCCATCATAAAGACATTAACGGGCATCATATCGCGCAGAAATACGGCTTATCGGCACGCCGTAGCCCGGAAAAAGAAGCGCGACTCACGTTTTTAATCTCACAAATTGCATCTACTGTTGTCGATGATTTATGGCATTGGCTGAATGAATATGCAGTCAATTGGGCAGAGCATCTGCATATCCCCCTCATAGAAGTGGTACAACCAGCACGCAAAGAATCATTTAGCGCCGAAGCGATAAAACGTGCTTTAGAAGATTGCAGTATGCATCAACTTCAATATGAAGATGGAGACGCCACACCTGCACAAACAGCGTTGGATTTTCTCTATCGTGGCCTCATCCTCACCGCAGACCATGCCGCTTCTGCTCATGCGCCGAGCTTCCCACTATTAGCGCTGGATAGAGAGGTAGCCAACCGCCCGACGCAGGAATGGGTGAAGCGATCACACCAAATCCAATCGGAGCAAACCACCGCGCCTCATGCCATCATGACCGCCCCCACCGGAAGCGGTAAAACAGAGGCGGCTCTGCTATGGGCGGCCAATCAGCACGCTATCCGGCCTGCATCGCGCTTGTTTTATACGCTACCGTATCAAGCCAGCATGAATGCGATGGCTGACCGCCTGTGGCATAAATACTTCCAATCCGGGAATGAACCACTGCCGTTAACGCATGAATCCAATAATCAGGTCATCATTCAACACAGCCGCGCTCGCCTCAAGTTCTACCAGATGTTGATGGATGCCGAAGATGATGCCGACGCCCGCCGCGCCACACAAAATGCCAAGCACTTGCAAAATCTGGCGCAGTTAAGCTATTTTCCGGTACAAGTCTTCAGCCCATACCAGATGCTTAAAGCCGCCTATAGCCTCAAAGGATACGAAACTCTCCTACTGGACTACACCGATGCACTATTCATCTTTGACGAGATTCACGCCTACGAAGCATCACGCATGGCGCTTATTGTCGAGACCATCTACTGGTTGCAGGCGAACTTCCGCGCCCGCTTCATGGTGATGACGGCTACCCTCCCGCCGATGCTCTACGAAAAACTTGAGCAAGCTTTACCGGAATGTGACAAGATTCATGCCGATGCCACACTCTATCAGCAGTCCCAACGGCACACTGTGCATTTGCGTGAAGGGGCGTTGTTGGATGATTTGCCGCACATTATCGC
>DAIMZF010000210.1:0-4691 GCA_036734085.1 Aggregatilineales bacterium | reverse complement strand
GGTACACGTTTTAATATCCAAGTGATGCTCCGCTATGTTTCTCTATGAATGGGGGGAGGTGCCCCCCTACTATAAAATCAAAAATAAGATAAACAGCACAATAAATGCCAGGACAATACCGCCTATTACCCAATACCACTGTTGTTTGTTTGTAGCTGGCGGCGGCGATGCCGGATGCTCTACAGTAGGAGAATCTGGCAGTACAGGCGCAACAAAGCCCACCAATGTTTCAATTTCCGCTTGTTCATCATGTGGTGGCAACGGAATTAATGGCTTGGTTATGCCGGAAGGCGGTGTGATGAGCGGTGTCGCGGGTTCTTCCAACGCGCCGCCTGCGGCCTGCTCGAAAGCGTCCACAAATGCCCCGACGCTATCGTATCGCTCGGAAGGCAACTTCGCCATACCGCGCATAATCACTTCGTCCAGTTCCGGCGGCAGGCCAGGCTTGTGCGCGGATGGACGCGGGACGGCGTCCATGACATGCTTCACCGCAATGGACGTTGCGCTACTGCCATCAAACGGGTACGCTCCCACGCATAGCCGATACACCATCACCGCCAATGAATAAATATCACTGCGGAAGTCCAGGTTCGGGCTACCGGAGGCTTGCTCCGGTGATACATAATGCGCCGTACCGGGAATAATATCTCCCATCATCGTTAAAGCCGTGCCGCCTTCCAACCGTGCCACGCCAAAATCCGCCAGATATAATTTGCCGACCTTGTTCATTAAAATATTAGCGGGCTTGATGTCGCGGTGGACGATGCCCTGCGAATGGGCGTAATCCAATGCGCCGCCCAATTGCTTCAGCCAGGCGGCCACGCGGCGCGGGGAGACATCATCATGGAGCGCGATGTAATCGCTCAGGCTTCCACCTTCAATAAACCGTGTGACCATATAAAGTTGACCGTCAATTTCGCCGTGTCCGTAAAGCGGTAGGATGTTAGGATGGCGGAGCTTTTGCACGATGGCAACCTCACGCTGAAACCGCCTGACCGCCTCATGATTTTTGGAGAAGTCACCGTAAATCACCTTAATGGCAACCTGTTGATCGCGGGCGGCATCATACGCAACATAAACCGTCGCCATCCCGCCCCGCCCGATAACGTCCTGAATGTGATAGGTGTCGAATGTGTGCCCTACCCATGATTCTTGTGTCATGTATTTGCCATCCATACTTTCTCACACCTCCATTGTACATCTAATCTCACTATGAAGCAGGCGTAGAAGTCACCGTTGATGAGGGCGTACCAGTGGCGGCAGTCGGTGTGGTGGGCGGCGTAGGGCTGGATGTTGGCGTGGCGGTGCGTGTGGGGATACCGCCCTCTGGGGGGCGTTCTTCGCCCAGCGCGTCTTCCGGCAACCATCCGGAATCGCCGCGTGTTGTCGGGATGATATACCACCAGCGATTCGGCTCCGTGCCGAACCATTCCCGCCGCGCCCCGCCTTCGACAATCCCTTGCCCAACAATCACGATGTCACCGGGCTGTAACTGCATCATATCGCTTGCTTCCGCACCCACAAATGGGCGGATTCCTGTCTCGTACTGCACATAAAGGCGTGTCGTCGCAATCCAATCATTCGGGATTTCCGGCGTGGCGGTTGGCGGTGCGGGCGTGTTGGTGGGGCGTGGCGTATTGGAGGGCACACCGGGCAACAAGGTAGGGAACAGCACGTCCACCGGTGGCACTGGAGTCACGCTGGGCAGGCTTACATCACGGGTGGCGCTAAAGGGTGGCACAACCGGGTTTGGCTCTATCGTCAAGAATGTAGCGATTGCTTCATCCGGCGGTGTGACCGTGTAGGATGGCGTCGCGGTGACTTCCATCACAATGCGGCTATCGTTATCATTCCGTGTGAAGACTACCACCGCCAGCAGGATAATCGCGCCGACGGAAGCCAGCAAGCCCGCCGCGATGAGCAGATTAAACCAGCGTGCAGGGGCGGGGCGCACATCTTTATAGGGTGTCGCCGCCAGGATGATAGGTTGGTTGGATGGTTTAGCAACCTGTGTATTGGTCTGCTCCACACCCAGCGCAACAGAAAACGCCGCCGCAAAGTCTCCGGCGGTGGGGTAGCGGCTATCAGGATTTTTATTCATCCCGCGCAGGATGACTTTATCCAGGGGGCGCGGGATGTCCGGGTTGCGTCCGTTGGGGCGCGGCGGTTGCGCGTTGATGTGCTGTACCACAATGGCAACATCGTTCTCACCATCAAACGGATAGTCGCCCACACACAGCACATACGCCAGCACCGCCAGCGAATAAATATCACTGCGGGAATCAATCTGTTTACCGACAGCTTGCTCCGGCGACATAAAGCGCGCAGTGCCGGGCATAGACATATCCGCCCGTGTAATTTGGGTCGCATCCACCACGCGAGCGATGCCGAAATCACTCAGGCAGGCGTCCCCGTTGGCGTCCAACAACACATTGCCCGGCTTAATATCACGATGAATGACCCCGCGCCGATGGGCATAATCCAGCGCGGCGGCGATTTGCGTCAGCCACTTGGCCGCGTCCAGCAAGGGGATGCGCCCGCGCTTCATCACATCGCTTAAGCTCCCGCCGGGCATGTACTTCAGTGCCATGTAGGGCTTACCGTTGATGTCCCCAAAGCCAAAAAACGGGACGATGTGCGTGTGGTGGAGTTCCTTCGCAATCTCAATTTCCCGTTTAAAGCGCTCAACGACATCGGGATGGTTGACGTAGCGCTCGTGTAAAATTTTAATGACCACATCTTGCTGGCGGTGGGTGTCGTAGCCTTTATAGACATTGGACATGCCGCCATCTTCCAGGCGCGCCTGAATAATGTAATCGTCAATCTGTCGATAGGGTGACGGTTGTTCTGTCATGGGCTAAATCATAGCACATGCGCGGATGATTGAGAGTCCTCAGCCTGATGTAGGCGGAGCAACTTTCACGATGACTTCCCTACTCAGGCCGCCTAGTCAGGCCGCCTTCCTACAATTAGTATGCCGCGACAAGGCCATCCTTGCGGGGGTCACTGCCGCCGGATAGCACCCCTGTATCAGCATCACGGCGGATAATCTGCCCACTGCCGAACAACGCCCGTCCATAACCGCTTACCGGCTGAATCTGGTGGCCGAGTTCGGCTAAACGCGCCATCGTCTTAAAGCTATAGCCTTCTTCCAGCGCCAACACGCTCCCGGCTGTACCTTCTTTTAAGCACCAGCGCGGACGGTCTAGCGCCGCTTGCGGGTCAACATCGTCATCTACCATTGCGCTTATCACCTGCAAGTGCCCTTGCGGTTGCATGAATCCGCCCATCACGCCGAAGGCCGCCCACAGTTCACCGTTTTTGGTCGCCATACCCGGAATAATGGTGTGATACGGGCGCTTGCCGGGCGCTAATCCGTTGGGATGTTGCGGGTCTAACACGAAGTTCGCGCCGCGATTCTGCAAGAATACGCCTGTGCCTTGTGCCACAATGCCACTCCCAAAGCCCATATACAGGCTATTGATGAACGAACAAGCGTTGCCTTGAGCATCTGCCGTACACAGGTAAATCGTGTCGGACGTATTAGGCGGGATGCCAAACGATGGATGCAAGGCTTTTTGAGGGTCAATCAATGCCCGGCGTGCCGCGATATAGTCCGCGTCCAGCAACGCGCTAACAGGCACATCGGCAAAAGCCGGGTCTGCGATATAACGACGGGCATCCGCGAAGGCTAACCGCATAGCCTCGACCATCAAATGCAGGCGCTCCGGGTCGTCCCAATCCAGCGCGGATAAATCAAACGCTTCTGCAATGCTCATGGCCTGCAAAGCGGCTAACCCCTGCCCATTGGGTGGATGCTCATGCACTGTCACGCCGCCGTAATCCACACTGATTGAATCGCCCCATGTGGATGTGTGCGCCTTCAGGTCGTCCAGTGTCATCACACCGCCCAAGGTTTGCACAGTCTCCACAATCGCCCGTGCCACATCTCCTTCGTAGAAGGCCGCCGCGCCGCCTTCCGCCATCGCTCGAAACGTCCGCGCCAGCCCCTTAAGCTGGACAACCTGCCCAATCTGCGGGGACAACCCACCGGGCAGATAATCCTCTGTGTGAGGGCTATTCTGCAAAAAGGCTTGCGTACGCGGGCTACTCCACGCCTGCCCAAAGACCTGAGACACGGCGAAGCCACTTTCCGCATAATGGATGGCATCCGTCAGCACATGTGCCAGGGGCATTGTGCCATGACGCGCCAGCAAATCCGCCCAGCCCATCACCGCACCGGGAACGGTCACAGCGTGGATACTGCGTTCCGGGAGTTCGCCCGTAATCCCGGCCTGTTGTAGATAGTCCACCGTCAGCGCATTAGGGGCGCGCCCGCTACCATTCAGTGCGGAAACCTGCCCGGTCTGCGCGTCGTAATATAACGCGAAGCAATCTCCCCCAATGCCCGTAGAAGCAGGTGCGGTGACATTCATCACGGCGGCGGCGGCAATTGCGGCATCGGCGGCGTTTCCACCTTCACGTAGGATGTGCAAACCAGCTTGTGCCGCCAGTGGGTTGCTGGCCGCCACCATGCCCCGTCGTGCGGATACCATCGAGCGCCGCGAGTTAAAATCAAACGGTGTGGTTTTCATCAATATTTGTCCTATACAATCCTCAACATGGGTTGGTTGATACAGGTATGTATTATAACGTGCCGCCCGCCCATTGCCGGAAGCCACCGCCCAATG
>DAIMZF010000209.1:0-4745 GCA_036734085.1 Aggregatilineales bacterium | reverse complement strand
GCCGTCCTGCCCACACAAGCCAGCCTGGAGCGTGGCGCGATGCTCTATGCGGATTATTGCATCGGCTGGCAAGCACAATCACGAGACTTTAACGCTCTGCGCGATAGGCTGACGACCATCCGCGATGATGACTTGTACCTGTTGCTCACGGATGGCTGGCGGGGGCTGGCCCCCTGTGGCACAGATTTAAGTGTGTTCCAGCGTTGGGATGTGGTGAACTATCTACGCACGCTGGCACGGGGGTAACTTCCCCCAATTGTTAGGGTGTACAGAGGGGGGGCGGCTTTTATAATCGCTCTATATTGATGGTTACATGGGTAAAGTAAACGCATGTCACAGCGTTATGATGATGACTTCTGGCGGCATCTTGACCAGTTGGTGCGCGAAAGTGAAGTGATGATTGACCGTCCCAAAGACAGTGCCCACCCGGATTATGAAGATTCGATTTATCCGGTAGATTATGGCTACTTGGCCGGGACGACTTCCTCCGACGGCGCAGGGATTGACGTTTGGCGGGGCGGGCTGGGCAGTCATCAGGTGGTCGGCATCGTGTGTACGGTGGATTTAGTCAAGCGGGACGCGGAGATAAAAATTCTGCTCGGCTGTGACGAAGACGAGATGCGGCAGATTACGGAATTTTTGAACGCGGGAGAAGGAATGTGCTGTCAATTAATTATTCGGGGTAAATAAATAGGGCATGAAGAAGCATGCCCTATTTGTTTATGCTTGCTATTGCATCTGACGGACTAGCCTTCTAGGTGAGCGCGAAGTAGCCACGCTTTTTTCTGATGGTCTTGCAGTAGCCCGGTGAATAAATCTTCTTCGCCGATGTTGTCGATGTCGTCCATTGCTTCGATAGCGGCGCGATAGTGGCGGACGAGTGTCTCGTGGTCAGCAACAAGTTGGGCGACCATGTCCCGTGCGGGCGGCAGATTGCCCGGTTGTTCGTCGAGGCGCGTATGCTCTAGCATTTCTTTTAATGTGCCGATCGCGCGTGCGCCATAACTGCGGATGCGCTCCGCGATGTCGTCAATAGTTTCCGCTAATTCCGTGTACTGTTCTTCAAACAGTTGGTGCAGGCTGATGAACTGCGGCCCGGTTAAGTTCCAGTGATAGTTACGAAGCTTCTGGTAAAGCACGCTTTCATCGGCGAGGAACTTCTGTAAGGTATCCACCGTTTTCTGGATGGCGTCGTCGTTCATGCCTAAGTCGGGCTTAATCAGTTTTGCACTGTCTTTTTGCATGTCAGTCATTGGGTTAACCCCTTTATTTTTTGACTTCAAAGATGAAGTAACTATAGCATCTGCACCTTGACTCCGTATGAGAACTCTATCAGAACAATGGTAGAATCGATGCTAGGGGGACAACAATCCAAAAGTGCTACGTGTTGTGACTATAACGATAAATTAAACAATTCTTTAGCACGTTCTATGATATACTTCTCGACGAGATGGGCTTAATGCTTAGCCCTGTACATTTCAGATAGATTAAGGAAGAAATGAACGACATCGGCAGTTATAGTTTTGTGGCCGCCGCAATACCCGCCGGAGATGGTTCCGGCTCTATAGGTGGCTTGTTACTGTTTATCAGTGTTGCACTCGCAGTCTCGTTTTTCTGTTCCATGCTAGAAGCAGGCCTGCTTTCCACGCCGTCATCTTACATAGAGACACAAGCAAAAAATAATCCGCGTGCTACCCTTTGGATGCAAAAAGCCAAAGAAAACGTAGATGAACCTCTAACGGCCATTTTAACGTTGAATACTTTTGCACATACCATTGGTGCGGCGGGAGCAGGTGCTCAGGCGGTGGGCGTGTTTGGTAACCAATGGGCGGCAATCATCACCCTCATCCTGACGATTTTAATTCTCGTTTTTTCGGAAATCATCCCTAAGACGGTAGGGGCGGTTTACTGGAAGCAACTTTACATCTTCAATGCCTATAGTGTTCGTATTCTATCGCCTATATTCTACCCATTGGTTGTTATCTTCAAGCGAATGATGCGTGCTATCACCCCGCATGAAAAATCGCCCACGATCACTCGTGCAGAGTTCGCCGTGATGGCAACAATCGGCTCACAGGAGGGCAGTTTAGCCGAAAGCGAACATCGAATTCTCAAAAACCTGTTGCACCTGGATCGGGTGCAGGTTGGTGACGTTATGACGCCGCGTACAGTGATGATGGCTTTTGATGGCGAGACAACCATTAACGAGGCGATGGCCGATAAAAAAGCGATCCCTTACTCGCGTATTCCGGTTTATCATGAAAACATTGACAATGTTCTGGGGTTTGTGCTTCGTCACGACATTCTGCAACATGCCGCTGAGGATCAAGATGACGTTCAATTGAAAACCTTAGTGCGCGAAATGTATGTGATCTTACCGACCATGCCTGTTATAAAAGTCATGGATGAGTTTATGCAACGCAAACAGCACATCTTTTTGGTGGCAGACGATTACGGTGGCACGGCGGGTATTATCTCTCTGGAGGATGTGGTCGAAAGTTTGCTCGGTGTAGAGATCACCGATGAAAGCGATATCGTGGCCGACTTACGATCGTTGGCACAAGAGCGTGTTCAACGTCAACGCTTGTTACAAGAGGCCACCGGGACGTCAGGTTATACGTCCAGCTAAATTTAAGCGAGTATTGCCTGTTGAGCCGACATACTTAACAGGCAAGGAAGACAGCACTTACTCAGCAAATTGTCTGTATGGGTCTTTATATGGCGTAACGACAAAATCTTCCTCAATATACAAGAATGATGGAGAACTACCCCAATGGACCAAAAAATCAGTTATTTAGCAGACCAACTAGACGACTTAAAAGCACAGGGACTGTACAACACCATCCCCACCATTGAAGGCCCGATGGATGGGCGTATTGTGATTGACGGAAAAAGCGTGCTGAACTTCTGCGCGAATAACTATCTCGGTTTGGCGAACCATCCGCGCTTGCGTGAGGCGGCAAAACAGGCGATTGACACTTACGGCATCGGGCCGGGCGCGGTGCGAACAATTGCCGGGACGATGAGCCTGCATACCCAACTAGAGCAACGATTGGCAAAGTTTAAAGGCGTGGAAGCGACCGTCACATTACAAAGCGGCTTTACGGCGAATCTGGCGGCGATCCCGGCATTGGTGGGCAAGGGGGATGTAATTTACAGCGATGCGCTCAACCATGCCAGCATCATTGATGGTTGCCGCCTGAGCCGGGCACAGATTGTCGCGTATGAGCATAACAATGTGGATGACCTGCGCGAAAAAATCAAGCAGACGGCGGGGCAGTATCAGCGCTATTTGATCGTGACCGATGGTGTGTTCAGCATGGATGGTGACATCGCGCCGTTGCCGGAGCTATACGAAGTCGCCCGCGAACATAACATTCTGCTGATGGTGGACGACGCGCACGGCGAAGGCGTGCTGGGCAAGGGCGGGCGCGGCATTGTAGACCACTTCGGGCTACATGGCAAAGTGGATGTGGAAGTAGGCACGATGAGTAAAGCATTCGGCGTGATGGGTGGCATCGTGGCGGGCAAGCAGACCATCATTGACTGGATTAAACAGCGTGGGCGTCCATTTTTGTTTTCCAGCGCAATGACTGTGCCTGATGTAGCCGCCTGCCTGGAGGCGGTCGAACTGCTGGAAGAATCCGAAGAACTGGTACAACGGCTGTGGACGAATGCGGATTTGATGAAACGGGAGCTTGCCGCGCTGGGGTTTGACATCGGCCATAGCACAACGCCCATTATCCCGTTGATGTTGGGGGAGGCACAGCTTGCGCGGACGTTCAGCAAGGCATTGATGCAGAATGGCGTGTTTGCAATGGCGATAGCTTACCCGACTGTCGCACAAGGCAAAGCGAGAATCCGCGTGATGAACACCGCCGCCCACTCACAATCGGATTTAGAGCAGGCGTTAGCGGCGTTTGAGGCTGTTGGCAAGGATTTAGGGGTAATTTAAGCCTGTGTCGGCCAGGCCGCCCATTAACTGCCGCGTGTAGTCCCGACGACGGGCAGGACGTTGTGCCCGGCGCTGGGGCTAAAGGCGGGCACAGCCGCTTGTGTATGCCAGTCGTAGAGGGTGACGTACACCATATAGTTAAGTTCCGGCTGTGCGGCGGTGTTAGCGGACATGATGAATGAATCACAGAAAATCTTCCCGGCTTGCCACAGGGTATAATTGCCAAGTCCGGGATAAGAGTCGAATTGCGCGGCGGTCACCATCGGCTCGATCATTTCGCCTGTCTCGTCATCCACTGCAATCAACTGCACAGTAAACGGATAAGGCACGGGTACAGGCGAGTCACCATCCGGTGCTTGCCAGCACAACGTTATTGGAATATCCGCCTCTGGTTGGATGACTGTCTGCTCGATGTGGTAACCGACGAAACGCGCTGGGCCAAAGTCTAATTCAATCGGTGTAATGTGTTGGGGCAGTGTGTCATAAAGTGGTGGCCTGCCAAACCCTTGATGCAGGGTCGATACGAAGACAATCACTACCACACCGCCATATAACCCGGCTAACCCTGCGCGGAAGTACCGACCAAGCCCCAGCCTATACAGGCCATCCACAAGAAGCAAGATGAGTGCCGCTACGTAAGGTAAGTACAGCCGTCCCATCGCAAAGCTCCCCATCAATTGCATCCAATGGATGAGGATGGCGAAACCGCCCAAAGCGGCCAATGCTAAAATAAGATGCTTCTGCGTAAACTTGCGATCTTTGAACCAACCCAGAAGTCCAAGCACGACAA
>DAIMZF010000208.1:0-4791 GCA_036734085.1 Aggregatilineales bacterium | reverse complement strand
TGCCCCTGTATAGTAAGGAAGACATCTTCACCACCGACATTGACGGCACGCGCAATGTGATTGACAGTGCCCAACAACACGGCGTAGAGCGTTTCATCCACATTTCATCCACCGCCGTCTACGGCGTGCCAGACCATCACCCCTTAAGTGAGGATGATGAACTGGTTGGCGTGGGGCCGTATGGCATCGCCAAAATTGAAGCGGAAAAAGTCTGCACGGATTACCGCGCTAAGGGGATGTGTGTGCCCATCATCCGCCCCAAGTCCTTCATCGGGCTGGAGCGTCTGGGCGTGTTTGCCCTGCTCTATGATTGGGCGAAGGACGGCAAAAACTTCCCTATTCCCGGCAAGGGCGATAATTTATATCAGTACATGGATGTTGAAGACCTGTGCGATATGATTTACCTGACCGCCACCGTAGACGCGGAACAGGCCAACGATACCTTCAACGCTGGCGCGAAGGAATTCGGCACATTTAAGGGCGACTTCCAGGCGGTGCTAGACCATGCCGGGTTCGGTAAAAAGGTGGTTTCCTTCCCGGTGGCTCCGGCATTGTGGGCGTTACGCATTTTAGACCGCCTCAAGCTCTCGCCCTTGTATCCATGGGTGTACGAGACTGCCGTCAAGGATTCGTTTGTTTCGATTGAACGTGCGGAAGAAAAGCTCGGCTGGAAGCCCAAGTATTCCAACAAAGACGCGCTCATCCGCAATTATGATTGGTACGTCGCCAACCTCAAAAATTTTGAGAACAAAAGCGGCGTAACCCACCGCGTCCCCTGGAGTCAAGGCGTGTTAAAGCTGGCGAAGGTGTTCTTTTAGTCAGTCAGAGCCAGCACGGATTAAAAACTAAATCAATGCGGCGCTTGTCGTGGGCACGATAATTTGTGCCCACGATACGTCCCTGATTTTAGCCGCGTGATTTTCTCAAACCATCGTCATAAAGCTATCGCGCAATCATGCTGTAAACGTGACAGCCTCCGCCGCGACCAACCGTGCGAATGTGCCGAACTGTTCGTTGTGTGCCGCGATAATAGCATAGGCATCGGCGGGGGTATCCCCGAATGTACTATGCGCGTCCTGCACAACCGTCACCTTATAGCCGCGCTCGTGTGCCTGCCGCGATGTTGCGTTGATGCAGTATTCCGTCTGACAGCCAACCACTACCAACGATTCCACATTCAATCCCTGCAGAATATCCTGTAAATCGGTCTCATGGAAGGCGTCCGGTTGCATTTTATGCACAACAGGCTCGTTATTTTGCGGTGCGATGGCAGGATGTAACGGGCCGTCATATTCCGGCGCTTCGTCGTGTTGCACATAAATCACCGGGACATCCGCCTTTTGTGCCGCCAGAATCAGATTCTGGATGCGTTCCAGCATCTCGTCGGATTGATAAACAGCCACTTCACCATCAAAAAACCCTGTTTGAACGTCAATAACCAACAGCGCGGATTTAGACATTGTTGTTTTCTCCCCTCTAACTAACCATAGACTAATGGACAAACCAAAACCAATGTTACTGTACGGGCACGATACATCGTGCCCCGCCCTCCTGTCTAATGAGTATATGCCGAATACAAAATTAGAACAAGTGTCTCATCAAGGATGCGCTATCCATTCAGCAGGGGCATCCTGCAAAAAGCCAACATCGCCGCTTGTGCTTTGGCGCTTTTTGTCCACAATAAAGGCATAACCGTAAGAAAAGCCAATAGACCCGTATGATGAATCAACGAATTGCCTATTTAACATATTTCGCCTGTCTCGCGTTATCCGCGTTGGCGCTGGCCGGATGCGCCGCCGCGACCCAGCAGATTGTGCCCACACCGCGCCCCACTCAAGCACCAACGGACACGCCCACCCCCGCGCCCACGCTGGATGTCACGCCTACCGATGCCGCCATCGCCGCACAGCAGGCCACACTTGCCGCCGGTGGCGCGACCGCTACGCCGCTATTCGGCCCCACGTCCACCCCTGCGCCCGGCCAGCCCACGCCCACACGGGTACTCAACCCCAACGCGCCGCGTGTGGAATTCTTCCAGGCCGCCGGGCCAGCTGAACCCGGCGGCTTGATTACGCTGTTGTGGTCTACGCGCAACATCGAACGCGCCGTCATCTATCAGCTTAACCGCGCCGGAGAGCGTGACCGCGCCTGGAACGTCGCCCCCTCTGGGCGGCAGGCCGTCCGTACCAGCACTGCGGATAGAGGCCAACTGGAATTTGTCATCGTCATTGGCACGGGCGACCAGCAGATTGAGCAACTGCTGGTCGTGCCCCTCATCTGCACCGTGCAATGGTTCTTCGGGCCGCCGCCGCAGGAATGCGCGGACGAAGACGCGGCGGAAATCTTCCTCATCGAGCAACGCTTCGAGCGCGGGCGTATGGTCTATATCGGCGGTGGCGAAAATCGCATCTATGCCCTGTTTAACGATGGGCAAAACCCCGCCTGGATTCGCTTCGATGACCGTTACGACCCGGAGATTCACCCGGAGTTTGATGCCGCCTTCCAGCCGCCGCCCGGCTTGTTCCAGCCCATTGCCCGCTTCGGCTTTTTGTGGCGCGGCAATGATACCGTCCGCAACCGCTTGGGGCTGGGCATTGACCCGGAACTAGGCTTTCAGGGGGTGATTCAACGTTCGCGCTTGCTGGATGGCACGGCGGCGCTGTACCTCACCAGCCCGGACGGAACCGTGTTGCAGGTACTGGGCACAGGTGGCTCTTGGCAAATTATCACGCCCAATTAACGCAAGCATGATATTGTGTGAATTGTCTGTTTTGGCTATGCACGGGGAAATCCCCTGCATAATTGAAGGAAACCTCTATGTTTAACGAACCCGCGTCATCCTTCGGGGATGACCGTCTGGCCGTGCGACGGCTGAAAACATCGCTGATAATTGAAGACGAATACAGCGCGGATTCGCTCTATAGCGACATCCGGCAAGCGGTGGAAGGCGTGTTGAACGTTCAGCAGGAAGTCTTCGCGGTGGAGGAAGACACCCAGCGCCAGCGCCGCCAATTATTCCTGATGTCGCCCGATAGCCGCTTGCTCGTCACCTTTGAGGGCACGCTCCGCATGGATGCGGAAACCGCTTACGCCCAGTTGGATGCGCTGTTTAAGCCCTTCGACCTGTTGCCCATCTTCCGCAAGAGTAAAAAAGCCACTGCGGAAGACAGCCGCCAACACAGCATCTATGTCGTGCAGGGACGTGTGCGGCCACAGGCGGGTGGCAACGTATTAAGCCTCATCCTCTTCGGCCTGACCGTACTCAGTGTGATGTTTGTCGGCTCGTTGATGGCGATTGGCGAAATCAGCATGGAGTCCCCCCTGCGTGCCCAGGCCATGCTCCAGGATCCGCTCATGGAGTTATGGCGCGGTTGGCCGTATGCCGTCAGCATTTTATTGATTTTAGGCGCTCACGAACTGGGGCACTACTTCGCCGCCCGCTACCACAAGACCGCCGCCTCTCTGCCCTATTTTTTGCCGTTCCCGTTTGGCTTGTTTGGCACATTTGGCGCGGCCATCCGCCTGCGTGAGCCGATGCGTAACCGCAAAGTATTGCTGGACATCGGCGCGGCGGGGCCGTTGGCGGGGCTGGTCTTCGCTGTGCCCATTCTCTTCATCGGCCTAGCGACCTCTACCGTCGGCGAAGCGTCCGGCGGCGGCCTGGTGGAAGGCAACAGCATCTTATACGCGCTCTCCAAGTTCATCGTCTTCGGGGAATTTTTGCCAGCCGATGGGCGCGATGTGTTCGTGAATCAACTGGCGTGGGCGGGCTGGACGGGGCTACTCGTCACCGGGCTGAACCTCATCCCGGCGGGGCAACTGGACGGCGGCCACATCTTATATGCCCTGCTGGGGCGCTTTGCTAAAATCCTGTATTATCCGATTGTCGGCGGCATGATTGCGCTGACGTTTTTTGTCGCGCCGGAACTGGCGTTCTTCGTGGTGTTGATTGTACTACTGGGCAATACGCACGCCATCCCGCTCAACGACATCACCCCGTTGGATTCCCGGCGGCGGGCGGTGGCGCTGTTGGCGCTGTTGGTCTTTGTGCTGGTGTTTGTGCCTTCGCCCATCCAGATGGTCACGCCGCAGGCTTTGCCACCCTTTGAGGAACGCATCATCTATCTTGCGCCCGCCGCGTTGATTATGCTGTGGCAGGTGGCCCATCGGCGGATGAAAACCCGGTAACACCGCCGACCGCCGACCACGCCCTTAGCACACCTCCGCGCTGGCGATGTACTTTGTGCGCGGCAGGTAATAGACGCAATAGGTCGCGCCGTCCTCGAAGTTGGCATACTCGGCCTCCTCCATCATCAGGCGCAGGCCGCCCACCCGCAGAAAGTACCGTTTCGTGCCTTCGTCGCTTTCAACTTCGCGCCGGACTTCGCCCTGAATCATGGCGACTTCGCCCGGACGTTGCACACGTCGCATCAGGCGGTTAAACCCGACCAGCACCAGCACGATGACCCCTGCGAACAACCACGTCGCAATCAACCCCGCCGGGTCGCCAGTCAGGTAAAAGATGACACCCAGCGTGAACATAAAGGCGGCAAACGCAGACCCCACGATGAGCAGATTCCGCCAGCCTTTTTGAATCCGTACAATCTGCTCGGGGGATAGCTCACCGCGACGGTTATAGGCTAAATCAGAGTCTGTGTAGGGCATGGGCATCATCCACCCGTTCCTGTCTCAATCCCGCATGTCGGTCACAACACAACATCCACTTGAGGATAACGCCATTATAGCGCGGAACAGGCCGGACTTAGCACGGAAGACGACGACGCACAGCAA
>DAIMZF010000207.1:0-4811 GCA_036734085.1 Aggregatilineales bacterium | reverse complement strand
GCGCCGATGTGCTGACGAAACATCTGTTATAAACCTGCCTGTAGGCTTTTAGCTGGGTTTGAAAATGTGGAAAACCTAAGTTTTCTTGTTTTCAACTGAAAGAGGTGCTATCTTAACGTTGTTTTCCGTCGGTAAGTAACCAGATAAAGTAACCCTGTGAACGAACGATTAACTATGGCTGACATCGGGAAACTGGCCGGAGTCTCGACTTCGACAGTTTCCCGTGCGTTAAACGGCAACCCATCCATCCCAGAAAGCACCCGTGAGCGAATACTCAAAATCGTAGAAGAAAACAACTACGTGCTGGACGTTCGCGCTAAGAATTTTCGTCTGCAACGGTCGGAGACAATCGCCACGCTCTTCCCGTATCTTGGCGAAAGCCGCCGCATGATTTCTGACCCGTTTTATATGGAGATGATGGCCGCGATTACAGATGCGCTCGACCAAAAAGGCTATGACATGCTGGTGTCGCGTGTCCATTCTGCACAAGACGACTGGTGTATGCGCTACGTGACTAATCAGCGTGTGGATGGCATCATCCTTATTGATCGGTCACTGGATGACAAAGGCATCCAACGCTTGCAAGAACTCGGTGCGGATTTTGCGGTGTGGGGGCCGCCGATTCCCGGCCACGATTATCTATCCATTGGGGGCGCAAGCGTAGAAGGTGCGAAGATGGCAATTCGGCATTTGTGCAAGCTGGGGCGGCGAAAAATTGGTTTCATCGGTGGTCATTCCGGCATGGTAGAAACGCATTTGCGGCGGCAAGGCTACGAGCAAGCCCTGTCGGAATGTGGCCTGTCGCTCGATGAAGGGTTGATCGCCTATACAGACTTCACCCCACAAGCGGGACACGAAGCTGTCAAAGCGGTGTTGGATTATGCGCCGGATATTGATGGCCTGTTTCTCTGTAGCGATTTTATCTCTATCGCCGCAATGCAGATTATCCATCAGCGCGGCCAGAGCATCCCGGAGGATATTTCCGTCATCGGCTACGACGACATCCAGCTAGCCGCGCATTGTGCGCCACGCCTGTCTACCGTTCGTCAACCTATTCAGGAAGGCGGGCGGCTGGTCGTCAAAAAGTTGTTTGACCTCATCGAAGGCCGTCAACCGGAGTCGGTGACATTGCCTGTAGAGCTAATCATCCGCGACTCCTGCGGTGGCTAAACCCGCAGAATCAAATGGGGCGTGTCATCGTATACACGCCCCTATCACAGTCACGCGCTATACGGCGGACTGTTACCGCATAAACTGCTCAAGATAATGTCCAGCTTGCACGATGGAGCGCTTGACATCGGCCTCAGAGCCTTCATAAGCGCGGTCTTCCACTTCGATACAAACCGGCCCACGATACGGCGAATCACTCAGCGCAGAGAAGAACGCGCCCCAATCAATACTGCCTAATCCGGGAATCTTCGGCAGATGCCACTTTAGCCCCATGACACTGTTGTTGTACAGCGCGTCCGGGTCAACCTTTTCATCTTTGGCGTGGACGTGGACGAACTTCGGCGCAAATTCACGAATGGCACGGACATAATCAATCCCCAGCCAGACCAGATGCGACGGATCGAAGTTGAGGCCGAAGTTATCAGACGGGATGCTATCAAACATGCGCCGCCATACCTGCGGCGAAATCGCCAGATTTTTACCGCCCGGCCATTCGTCCAGGCTAAACAACATCGGGCAGTTCTCAATCCCGATTTTGACGTTCTGGCTTTCCGCAAAGGCGACAATGGGCTTCCAGACTTCTTCAAACAACGGCCAATTGTCCTCAATCGACTTAGACGGGTCGCGTCCGACAAACGTATTGGTGATGTTGACGCCTAATTTATTGGAAGCAACAATCACTTTTTTGATATGCTCAATATAGGTTTCACGCTCGGCGGCATCCGCAACAAGTGGGTTGGGATAATAACCCAAGCCGGAAATTTTGACGCCATATTTTTCTACCAGCGCGTTTACCTCTGCCGCGTCGCTGTCGCTAAAATCCGTCACATCAATATGTGTAACACCCGCATAACGGCGTTCTGCCTTGCCAACAGGCCAGCACATAACCTCGACACATTCAAAGTTGTTTTCTGCCGCAAATTTAAGCACATCTTCTAAAGATAAATCCGGTAATATTGCGCTCACAAAGCCTAGCTGAAACATATTTTTACTCCTTATAGTAACGGACATCAAAATTTTAGTTAGTCAACATCCACCCATGCGCGGCTGGTGTGGCTCTTTAAGATGCTTTCGCACAATTGCACCTCATAATGGCCTTCTTCAAACGTCGGAAAGGGCTTCGGTTGGCTGAAGTCGCCCGCCGCCGCATAATCATAAATTGCGCGGTAAAGCTGTTTAAATGTGTCAGGAAAGCCTTCGTTATGCCCACCGGGATAGTCCGCATGGTGCGCGGCGTTTTCCGCCAAAAGTGACGGGTCTTTAATCAGGATTTCGTTGGGGCGGTCACGATGCCCGATCCAGATTTCATTGGGGCGTTCGCTGTTCCATGCTAACGATGCTTTAGACCCTGCAATCTCATATGACAGTTGATTTTTTCGTCCAGCAGTCACCTGAGAGACATTCATCGTACCGCGTGCGCCGCCCTCATAGTGGAACAATACCGCGCCCCAATCATCCGTTTTAATCTCTACCGGGTCATATTCTGATGGGGCATCGGTCTTCTTGCCTTCAAACGTTGCGACGGCCTGTTTGGGCTTGCGGCGCACCTTGACAAATGTGCTTAGGTCAGCCAACAGCGATTTCGTCTTTAAGCCTGTAATGGAATGGATTAAATCCATCCAATGAGTGCCAATGTCGCCAATTGCGCGTAAATTGCCGCCGGATTCCTGCAATAAGCGCCAGTTCCAATCGGTGTCATATAAAAGCCAATCCTGAATGTATCCGCCGCGCACACTGTACACTGTGCCAATCTGCCCACTTTGCACAATCTCACGGGCATGGAGCACCATCGGATAAAACCGGATGTTATAGTTCACCGCGCTGATGAGGTTAGGGTGCGCTTTTGCGACCTTGACCAGTTCCGCAGTTTCGGCAGTCGTCATCGCAAGTGGTTTCTCGCAGATGACGTGCTTGCCAGCCAGCAACGCCTGTTTTGCCATTTCAAAGTGTGTGTTGTTGGGCGTGGCGATGTGTATCGTATCTACCGCGTCGTCATCTAATATCGCTTGAAAATCTTTATAAGCGACCTCTAAACCAATTTGTTGTGCGGCCTGTTGGCTTTTTTCCGGCGTGGAGCCTAAAATCCCGCGAACGGTAATGCCTAACCGCCGGAGTGCTTCAACATGCACCGGCCCGATAAAGCCAGTTCCAGCAACTGCGACCACAGCCATAAAACAGTCCTTTCTTCCAAAAAATTCTATTCATCATAAAACGTTTCAAATCTTATAGCCGTTACGTGCTCGCCCGGTCTTAATAGATGGTGAACGGTGTAACGCCTTGCTTCAATTATTATACCGTTTACGCCTTTTCCCCTATACCTCATGAGATGCTTTCGCACTTAACGCAATCGATTGCACAAGTATAACAAGCCGACAAAATCAGCGCAAACAATCCTTGTTTCCTGATGAACCAGCGAAAAAATAGATACGGCAAAAAGTGACAATCTGCGCTATAATAAATGTCCGTACATTCGGAATTATACTTTTTAAGATAGGAGGCTTTTTTATGCACAAAATTACAATGTTGGGAACAGGCTTAATTGGGATGTTTTACACAATGGCTGTACACGAGCACCGAAGCCGTGACAGCGTGCATGTAGTCTATAGCCGCACAGAAGACCGCGTAAAGCAATTCGCCAAAGACTGGAATGTGCCGCACTGGACAACCAGCATGGAAGAAGCAATCAACCACCCGGAAACAGATGTGGTGGTGGTGGGCTTGCCCAATAACCTGCACGAAGAGGCGATTTTGATGGCGGCGAAGGCCGGTAAAGCGGTTTTATGTACAAAGCCATTAGCCCGCACCGCAGAAGAAGCCAAGCGGATTTTGCACGCTGTCGAAGAAGCAGGCGTTTTTCATGGTTATCTGGAAGATTTAGTGTATACGCCAAAGACGTTAAAAGCGTTGAAATCTGTGCAGAATGGCGCAATTGGGCGTGTTTTGTGGGCGCGTTCCAGAGAGACGCATCCCGGCCCGCATAGCGACTGGTTCTGGGATAAAGAGCAATCCGGCGGCGGCGCATTGGTTGATATGGGCTGTCATTGCATCGAGATTAGCCGTAATTTCATCGGGAAAAATGTTAAGCCGCTAGAGGTGATGTGCTGGGCGGATACACAAGTGCATCCTATCGAAGCGGAAGATAGCGCCATCGGGCTGGTGCGTTATGCAAACGGCGCAATGGGGCAATTTGAAGTCAGTTGGACGTTTAGAGGCGGGATGGATTTACGCGACGAAGTATCCGGCACAGAGGGGTCTATCTGGCTAAATCATTGGCTGAGGACGGGCTTTGAGACGTTTACATCCGTTGGTGAAGGCGGCTATGTCGCGGAAAAAGCAGAGAGCGATACAGGCTGGTTGTTCCCGGTCGGTGATGAAGTGGGGGCGCTAGGCTATCGTGATATGTTTACGGATATGCTCAACGCGATAGATGAAAACCGCAAGCCGATGGAAGATTTTTATGATGGCTATATCGTCAATGCCATCATGGATGCGGCGTATCGCTCGGTAGAGTCCAAACGTTGGGAACCGGTGCTCATCGAAGATTGGCGCGGCGATGATACGACAAAATCCCAAGCGGAAATGACCGACTATGACGCGCAACACTTCCTCATCAAAGAGGAAAAAATGCCGGATGGACGCAC
>DAIMZF010000206.1:0-4886 GCA_036734085.1 Aggregatilineales bacterium | reverse complement strand
CCTTAATGCCTGTCTCGTTTAAGTAACCGGATAGTTCTTCCGCCATACGTTGGGTGAGTGTTGTGATGATAGCGCGTTGCTTGTTCTTCACACGGCGGGCGACTTCCTGAAGCAAATCTTCTATTTGGCCTTCAACCGGGCGAACGTGGCATATCGGGTCTAAAATACCCGTAGGGCGGATAATCTGCTGGGTAATGTGCTGGCTGATTTGCATTTCATATTCTGATGGAGTGGCGCTTGTGTAAATTGTTTGATTTAGCCGGTCGCGGAATTCCTCAAATTGTAGTGGGCGGTTATCCATCGCGGAGGGCAACCGGAAGCCATAATCCACCAGTGTTTGCTTACGCTGTTTGTCGCCGTTATACATGCCGCGTACTTGCGGTAAGGTCATATGGCTTTCGTCAATCACCAGCAAAAAATCACTGGGGAAGTAGTCAATCAATGTGTGTGGCGGGCTACCCGGTGTACGCTGGTCTAGGTGGCGGGAATAATTCTCGATGCCGGAGCAATAACCGACTTCACGTATCATCTCTAAATCATAGCGTGTGCGTTGCTCAATTCTTTGCGCTTCTACCAGCTTATCATGTGTCTTGAAGTACTTCACCTGTTCTTCAAGCTCAAGTTCGATGTCCGTCAGAGCTTGCCGCATCTTGTCATCATCGGATATAAACTGTTTAGCCGGGAAGATCGTAATCTCTTGAAAGTCCCCCAGTACCTCACCCGTAAGCGGTTCAAATTCCGTGATGCGCTCGATTTCATCCCCGAACATGGCAATGCGATAAGCTGTCTCTGCATAGCCGGGAAATACCTCTAGCGTGTCTCCACGCACGCGAAACGTACCACGCCGAAAGTCAAGATCATTACGGCTATATTGAATTTGTACCAGTTTCCGTAGGATAATATCGCGCCGCATAGTGACTTCCCCAACTTTAAGCGGCACACTTGCTTTTGCCCATGCCTGAGGGTCACCAATGCCATAAATACACGACACGGACGCAACGATTAACACATCACGACGAGACATCAGCGCCGCAGACGTAGCAAGGCGCAGACGGTCAATGTGTTCGTTAATCTGTGTTTGTTTCTCAATATGCAAATCGTGGCGCGGAACGTAGGCTTCCGGTTGGTAGTAGTCGTAATAGCTGACGAAGTATTCCACCGCGTTATGAGGGAAAAATTGTTTAAATTCGCTATAGAGTTGCGCCGCCAATGTTTTATTGTGGGCTAAAATCAGCGTGGGTACTTGCAGATTTTGCACTACAGAGGCCACTGTAAATGTCTTGCCCGTGCCTGTTGCGCCCAGCAGAGTTTGGTCTGTATGACCTTTCAGGATGCCTTCGGTCAACTCCGCAATGGCGCGGGGTTGGTCACCTGTAGGTTTAAACTCGGATTCAAGCTCAAATTTTAACATATTCGACAACACCTTTAATCTCTGATACGTAAGGATTGATTATGTGATAATCTGCCACCACGCGGAAGGCACATTCGCAGTGTATTGAATGGACTCCGCGCCACGCCACATAGCCAGGCTCTCGATCGCCTCACGGATGTCAGTGATGGTCTCTGTGTCATCGGGGGCATCCGCTTCTTTGTGGACGCTGTGAATGGTCAATATCCGTGTTTTGCTATTGTACTGTGGATCAATCCGCCCGATAAGTTTATCACCATGTAAAATAGGCAGGACGTAATAACCATATTGGCGCTTGGCTTTAGGCACATAAATCTCTAACCGGAAGTAAAAATCCCATAATTGTTCGGTACGCTCACGGTCACAGATGAGATTGTCAAATGGGGAAAGTAACGTTGTTCTCGGCGAAAAATCACCCGCTTCGGTGCGCTCAAGTAATGCTAAATCGTCAACATGAATGTAGGCTGGTGTCTTCCATTGGGATGTGCTATCTGTTTGTTGCACGCCCACACGCTGAATTGTTCCGGCTTTTTCCATGTTTTTAAGCACATGACTCAGGTGTGTATAACGTCCGCGTGTAAAATGTCGTTTGATTTGGATTTCTGTGGCGACACCTAACGCCCTCAATGCTTTCTCTGCGGCGCGTTCCGTAATTTGCTCTGGCGTTAGCTCTTCGTGCGGCGTCCATGCGGGCAGGAATTGCTCGGCTAACCCCCATAACCGTTGGCTTCCCTCACGCCCTGCTACGACGACTTGCCCGCTATTCCATAAGTAATCCATCATATCCGTGACATCTCGGCCAGAAGTCCAGCCGACAGAATGCGTGCCTTGTGGTGTGTGGCTCTCAAAAACGCGCGATGGCAACGGGCCATCGTCGCGTAAGCGATTGAGGATAACCTGCTTCAAGCTATCATGCGCTTTTACCCATGCACGCAGGTTCTTGGCGCGTTCCGTGTTACTTTGGGCATAACGATGGATGTAATACTTAAAAAGTGGATAGTCCTCTGTAAGTACCATAGAGGCGGCATGTGCCCAATACTCGAACACGTAGAAGTCTGTAAACCGGATGTGTTCAAGCTCTGCTAAATCATAGTTGTTTAACCGACTGAACAGGACAAGTTCGTGGCTACGGGCGACGGGACTAATGGGGTCAAGCTGTAGGCATCTCAAGGCGCGGACGACCTCTAACATCGTTGGGGTAGGGGAGGAATCCAGATGTTGTTTGATGATGTTAAGCCGACGTACAGTTTGGGTGCTAATCGTCCGCATGGTTTGCCTCCAATTGATAGCGAACAAATGTTTATTTTAGCACTTGTGTTCGCACTATGCAACGTGCGGACATGGTATAATTTTCAATGAAAACTAACTTAAAAAGGATGCCTTAATAATGACTACAACTGCTCGCACTTCTTTTGTGACCACGACGCGCGGACTCCGCCGCGATACACCGCCCATGAAACTATTTGAGAAGGCTAAAAAATACGGCATTTGGAACCCGAGTGATATTGACCTGACGCAAGATAAAGCTGATTGGAAATCGCTCAATGCGGATGAGAAAGACATCATCTTACGGCTAATTGCTCAATTCCAGGCGGGTGAAGAAGCTGTAACGCTGGATTTACTCCCATTAATCATGATTATCGCCCAAGAAGGCCGCATTGAAGAAGAGATGTTCCTGACCACATTTTTGTGGGAAGAAGCTAAACATACAGATTTCTTTGGCCGGCTCCTGACAGATGTTATCGGCGATACGGGGAATTTATCACGTTATCATAAGGATAATTACCGTACTATTTTCTACGATGCACTCCCCACAGCCCTAGACCGTCTGAGGATTGACTCCAGCCCAGAAGCACAGATTATCGCTTCTGTGACCTACAACATGATTGTTGAAGGTGTACTGGCGGAGACAGGTTACTATTCTTTTTATACGGCTCTGCGCGATAATGGCTTGATGCCCGGCGCAACTTACGGTATCGACAAGCTGAAGCAAGATGAATCACGGCATATCGCTTATGGCATTTATCTCATCTCGCGGCTGGTAGCAGAAAATCCCGGCCTGTGGGAAGTCGCAGAGCAGACAATGAATACGCTGTTGATGCCTGCGGTGGGTGTCGTGGCGGAATCTTTTGAGGAATATGAAATTGTCCCATTTGGGTTACAGATTGAAAACTTCACCAATTATGCCATGATGCAGTTTCAAAAACGCTTTGCACGTATAGAGCAAAGCAGGGGAATCGCTCTACAGCAAGTCGAAGCCATGACCCATGCCGCCATTGATTCCGACGATGCTTAACAATCTTTAAACGCAGTGTTGACAGGCGAAAATCCCCGTGATATGATGCTCAACATATTGCGGGGTAGAGCAGTGGCAGCTCGTCAGGCTCATAACCTGAAGGTCGGTGGTTCGAATCCGCCCCCCGCGACTTTTTTATTTGAGGTGATATAGCTCAACTGGTTAGAGCGCACGACTCATAATCGTGAGGTTGCAGGTTCAAGTCCTGCTATCACCATGCCTTTTATGTCTCTCATATCGAGAGATTTTTTGATTCATGGGTTAAACGCTATGAAGCCTAAACATAAATTGCGGCAGGAAGCGATAGAACTGCGTCAGCAAGGGTATTCAATCCGGCAGATTGCGGATGAACTAAATGTCTCCAAAGGCTCTGTTAGCGCGTGGGTGCGCGATATTGTCCTCAGTGATGAGCAAAAAGCCGCGCTAGATAAGCGCCATCGTTACATACTAGGGCGCTTGGACGGTGCGAATGCTAACCGCAAAAAAGCATTAGAAATGCGACAACATCAACAAAATCTTGGGCGTGAACGGACTCAAGATGCTTCGGTTCTGCATTTGACAGGCTGTATGCTTTACTGGGCCGAAGGCGCAAAACGCCGTGACCGGATTCACTTTGTCAACTCTGATGTTCATATGATGTCACTATTTATGCGCTTTTTACGCGAAGAACTTCATGTCGAAGACAGTGAAATTAGCTTATTCATCCATTGCCACCAAGATTATGAGCATGACACACCGCGCCTCATCACATATTGGTTAAATGCACTCAACCTTACTCAAGACAATATGCGCTCGATTTACATAAAAAAAGGAAGCCATTCCCGAAAGAATATTCTTGAAAATGGGATTGCAACGGTCTGTGTCTACCGCACGGATTTAGTGATGCATATTTTTGGCGCAATACAGGTGTATGGTGGATTCGACAATCCTGACTGGTTGTTTTAAGATATTATGCATTGTCATCATCTGCGGATTGCAGGGAACACATATCACCATGTTTGAGATAAACCAGGTATTCATGTACACGGTTGCCGCTTTTTTGCTTGTTGTCACGCCTGGCCCGGATATGATGTATGTGCTTACAATCAGCATTGGGCGGGGTGCGCGGGCAGGGGTACTCTCCGCAGTAGGGGTAAGCGCGGGCGTATTAGTCCATACATTGATGGTATCGCTAGGGTTAGC
>DAIMZF010000205.1:0-4914 GCA_036734085.1 Aggregatilineales bacterium | reverse complement strand
CAGTTGAGCGGAACTAAACCATGCACAGGTCGTAAACAGTTTACGCGGCCTGTGCATCCGGTTTGGTCTATCTCCTCATCCGCCAAATGATTCACCATACGGAGACAGTATGCACACCCAAGACCTGGAAACACCTAGCGTCCTGATTGACCTTGACATTATGGAGCGCAACATCCGCACGATGCAGGCCAAATGTGATGCCATCGGCCTGAACTTCCGCGCACATATCAAAACACACAAGCTCCCACTCATCGCGCAGATGCAACTAGATGCAGGCGCAGTCGGCATCGCGTGCCAGAAGACGACAGAGGCGCTCGTTTTTGCGGAAGCGGGATTTAAGGATATTCAACTGCCGTATAATATCATCGGGGACGCAAAGACGGACAGACTCGCGCAGATGGTCAGCATGGGCGTTAACATCACCGTTTCCGCAGACCATCCTGTGGTTGTGGAAGGGCTTCAGGCCGCCGCCAGGCGGAACGGTGTACGCTTTAGTGTACTGGCAGATATTGCGACACACATCAACCGTACTGGTACGGACGTTCCCGGCGTGTTAAATCTGGCGCGGATGATTGCTGATAGCCCACATTTAGACTTTGCCGGTATTTTAGTTTATCCCAGTAATGTATCCTCGCGGCCTGCGGTGCAGGAAGCCATAGCAGGCATTAAAGCGGGCGGCTTACCCGTGTCGATGTTGAGTGGAGGCGGTAGTGGTGCTGTGCAGGATATGGGGCAATTCCCGGAATTAACCGAGATTCGTGTGGGCACATATGTTTTTTATGACTGGACAAGCGTTAGTAAGGGGTGGGCGACACTGGATGACTGCGCGATGCGCGTGGCGGCAACAGTCATCAGCACGCCAACGCCGGAGCGTGTCATCCTGGATAGCGGGCGTAAATCTATCGCGTCGGATAACATCGACGGTATTTATGGGCATATCGTGGAATATCCTTGTGCCGTCATCTACAACCTGAGCGAAGAACATACCCATGTTGACGTGAGCGCGTGCCCGCAGAAGCCTAAAATCGGGGAGCGCGTTCATGTCATCCCGGTGCATACCTGCGTTGTGACGAACCTGCATCATCAGATTTATGCTGAACGTGGAGGAGAAATCCAGGCCGTGTGGGATGTCGCCGCACGCGGCCTTGTTTGGTAGTGGCGGGTTGTTTGGGCGGGTTTAAGGCTTTGTTTGGGGTTCTTCCTGTGCCTGTTGTTTGCTGATGACTTCCAGAGCTTGCTCCATCGTATCCAGAAAGTGAACATTCTCAACCGCTTTGGGGGCAACCACTTTACCCACGTTAACAAGCACTTTATGATACGCTTTACCACCCAGCACCACCACACACCCTTGATTAGTCGGAACTGTTTTTTCGGCTTTACTTAAAGCGGAAATCATCCCTTTATCGTCCACCTGTGCATTCCGTAAATCCATGATGAGATGCACTGTATGATTGACAGTCGAGATAAGCTCAAGGCTATCTTTGACATTCTGATGATAGTCATTAACATCGGCTTTATCATAGAAGAGTTGATGTAGGATGGTTTTTTCCGTGTTGTACCAAATAGCTTTTTGAGCCATGATGTTAATTCCTTATATTCAAACACGTACAGTATAACAGCATTGTGATATTTTTAGTCAACAGGCCGGTTTTTTTTCACAAAATTTTCAGATTTAGACCATAATGAAGAAAAGCGATCAACCAAAGGATGGATAGAACCGTGAAGAGACTATTATTCAGCTTACTGCTCCTGCTGGTGCTGGTGCCGTTGGGCATGGCACAGGAAGAAGACACCCTCACCGCACCGGATGTCTCCCCCGCGCTGATTGAACAACTGGAAGACCTGGAAGCACGCACCGTCAATTTACGTGGCCTGACCGCCCTTGCGCCTGTGGAGCGCGGCTTTCCGTCCCGTGATGAATTGGCCGTTTTCCTGCAAAATTTAATAGAAGAAGAACTGACGGCGGAAGACATCTTCATTGATACTATTTTTTATCGGGCATTGGGCTTCGTCGGCGCGGATTTTGACCTGGAGCAAGCCTATCTTGATTTGCTGGTTGACCAGGTGGCCGGGTTTTATGACACAGAAACACAGATGATGAACGTTGTACTCATAGGGGATGCGCCACTGGGCGATAGATTGCCCCTGCTGGAGCAAGTGACCTATGTGCATGAATACGTCCACGCTCTGCAAGACCAGTATTTCGACCTTGCCGCACTCCAAGAGGCTGTGCCGGAGGATAACCCGGATGCTATTCTGGCACTCACATCGCTCATCGAAGGGGACGCCACCGCCGCCATGACTGATTTTCTGCTGGAAATCATCGTGGAAAACCCACTCGCCGCACTGGAAATCCTGATGATGGATATTGACGCCTCGCTCCCGGCCAGCGTGCCCCCTATCCTCGAAGCGGAGTTGACCGTGCCGTACTTCGCCGGGCAAACTTTTGTGGATGCACTCCGTAGTGAGGGCGGATGGCAAGCCGTAGACGCGGCCTTTGCCAACCCGCCCGTGTCGATGTCGCAAATCTTCGATCCACAACGCTACATAGCGGGTATTCTGCCCTTTGAAGTACGCTTAGTGGATGTCGCGCCGTTGCTGGGCGATGATTGGGAATTCGTGACAGAGCGCACCATCGGTATTTTTTACTGGCGTGAGTACCTCAAGCTGAAGTTCCCGGCACGCACGGCGGAAGACACGATGCGTGGTTGGGCGGGTGACCGTTTTGCGGTATATTACAATGCACAAACAGACGAGATTGCATGGGTGGCGCAAATCACATGGGACACCGCCGAAGCACGCGACGACTTCCAACTCGCGCTGAGTGTTGAATCTGCAATTGTGGGTGAGCGCGACATCGTGTTCGCCTCCGCACCAACGCTTGCTCTAGCGGAATCTATCATCAACGCACAGCAGACTGTACCGGAAAGTTAACCAACATGGCAGGCCACATTTTCATCAGTCATAGCTCCAAAGACGAGGCCATCACACGAGAAATCGCCGATGCTTTGTCCGAAACAGATTTACCCGTCTGGGTGGATTTTGAGGATATAAAATCCGGCGACCAGTGGCCCAAACACCTTGAAACACATATTGAAAGCTGTGTGGCGGTGGTTCTGGTATGGTCAAAATCTGCGCGGCGCTCCGAATGGGTGGAGCGCGAGACGATCTATGCCTTTGAGCATAAGAAGCCCGTACATATCGTCCGTATTGACGAGGAATTGCTCGGCTTACACATCGTTAACCGCCAGGCACTCGACCTTACCACAGACTTTAAGCAAAATATTAAAAAATTAGCCGCCGCGCTCCGCCGTGAATTAAAAAAAGACAAACCAACAGCCAAGAAATCACTACCTATTGAACCTACAGAGGCTAATTTCTTTCCTTATCTGGAACAGTTGCCCGGCGGCAAGCAAAACGCAGATATTGCACACGACATTCTCAAATGGGCAAAGATCCACATTGATAGTCTGGTTTACGGCGGCAAGATTACACCCTGTTTAAACTTCCGTGTGGAGTTGGGCGCAGGCACAATTACGGCATTCACACTATGGGCTTATCCCAAAAATCCGGCGGTACAAGTCCGGTTTATGGATTTGATGAAGCATCCATTTTATCGTAAAGAAGATTTACGATTGTCTACGCTCAAATCACTTAATCGCATTATGGGTGATGATAGCTTCTTGCCCGACCAGGCAGACCGTGCTCCGACTATTCCATTGGAAAAACTAGGCGATGACGAAAATATGCGCCTGTTTAAGCGCATTATGGCAGAAATTGTTGAGAGTCTGCGAAGTGTATAAACAGCTAACATTTATTTTGCAATACATTTAAAACGGAGAAGAACAACCATGCCTTACGAAACCATCATCACAGAAACACCCGCCGAAGGAGTCGGCCTCATCCGCATGAATCGCCCGCAAGCCTTAAATGCGCTTAACGGCCAAATCACCGGAGAAATCTTCAGCGCGATGGAATCCTTCGACGCAGACGATACAATCGGGTGCATCATCCTGACAGGCAACGACCGCGCCTTTGCCGCCGGTGCGGACATCAAACAAATGGCGGATACCAGCGCCACCGAGATGATTATGGGTGGCGACTTCACCGACTGGTCACGGATGACGCGCATCAGCAAGCCCATTATCGCGGCGGTCAGTGGGTATGCGCTGGGCGGCGGGTGCGAGATTGCGATGATGTGCGACATGATTATCGCCAGCGAGAGCGCGTTGTTCGGCCAACCGGAGATTAACCTCGCCATTTTACCCGGCGCGGGCGGCACACAACGCCTGACAAAAGCTGTAGGCAAAGCCCTTGCTATGGAAATCTGCCTGACTGACCGTAAGCTCACAGCAGAAGAAGCCAAACATTATGGACTGGCTAACCACGTTTTCCCGGTGGAGCGTTATATGGAAGAAACGGTCAAAATCGCGCAGAAGGTCGCCAGCTTATCGCGGGTGGCTATTAAGCTCACCAAAGATGCCGTCAACAAATCGTTCGAGCTACCTTTGGCGGAAGGGCTGAACTACGAGAAGAAGAATTTCTATCTATTATTCGGCACAGAAGACCGGCAGGAAGGGATGCAAGCCTTCGTAGAAAAGCGCAAGCCGACATGGAAACACCGTTAATCAGCTTTATCTATACACACAACATCGCGGGCGCGCTGGATTTACTGCCCCGTTTATACACCTATATCAAGGCGCTACAGTCCACTTTATCCGGCACAGTGCATCTGCTGGATGTTGGCGGCTCGTGCCTGCCGGATGTGTGGCCGTGTGATGTGACCGCCGGACGCGCCGTACTCATCGGGCTGGATGCGATGGGCTACACTGCCGCCAACGTTGCGGGCGTTCTAACGCCACCTGTGCGGGATAAAATGGCCGCACAAACGATGATGGCACTGGTAGATGCCGC
>DAIMZF010000204.1:0-4931 GCA_036734085.1 Aggregatilineales bacterium | reverse complement strand
GTGTAATGGCCGCCCATCAGGTCAATCACCGCTTGGGCAACCTCACCCAGAAACGGCTCGTTTAGCCCGATCTTTGTGCCGAAGCGTGCCGCCCGCCTTAAAACCAAACGGCACACGGAATCCCGGCCTTTTGCACCCGGCAATACGCCATCGGCAATCAGGAACACGGCGGCACGGATGTGGTCAGCAATGACGCGGTACGGCGTAATATTGGCGTCGCGTTCTGCGTCCGTGTGCCCGGTGAGTGTCTGCGTTTTCTCGATGATAGGCATGAACAAATCTGTTTCGTAGTTGGCGCTTGCTCCCTGCAACACGCTGACGATACGCTCCAACCCCATGCCAGTATCCACTGATGGTGCGGGCAAAGGCTCATCATATTGCCCGGTGTGCTGGGGGTCTGCTTGGGTACGGTTGTACTGCATAAACACCAGATTCCAGATTTCGAGGAAGCGGTTATCGTCTTTTTCCAGCGAGGGGACGATGTCATCTTCGCCGCGTTCCGGGTATTTATCCCAGTGGATTTCCGAGCATGGCCCGCATGGGCCGGTATCCGCCATTTGCCAGAAGTTATCCTTCGCACCCAACCGCCCCACACGCTTAGGGCTGATGCCGATTTTCTGCGTCCATAGGTCGAAGCTCTCATCATCTTTTTCATATACCGTCACTGCCAGTCTATCGGCGGGCAGGCCATAGACTTCAGTCAGCAGTTGCCACGCGAACTGCATCGCCTCTAGCTTGAAGTAATCCCCAAAGCTGAAGTTACCCAGCATCTCGAAAAATGTGTGGTGACGTGGGGAAGGCCCGACTTCTTCCAGGTCATTGTGCTTACCACTCACACGCATAACCTTTTGTGAGGTGGTCGCACGTTTGTAATCGCGTTTATCCGTGCCCAAAAAAACATCTTTAAATTGCACCATGCCCGCATTCGTAAATAGCAGGGTGGGGTCATTACCCGGCACAAGCGGGGATGATGCAATAGGTTTGTGGCGTTGTTCTTCAAAGTAATCCAGAAATGCTTGCCGCACTTCTGCGCTGGTCATATATTTCATAGGCGTGTTTTTCCTTTGTCTACATAGCAGGATTATATTGATTCTGTGCGGTCTGAACAACCCGCTAACGCTGTGGTACAATCACCGCGCTAATCATCAAATTGAACCATCAACAGGAATCAGTGATACATGGCGACGATAGATGAACAAGTAGAAGTCCTCATGTCTGGTGCGGAATATGGCGACCCGCAGACCAGAGAAAACATGAAACGCGAACTCCGCGAACGCCTCATTGAAGCAGAAAAAGAAGGGCGTCCGTTGCGCGTCTATTGCGGCTATGACCCCCGCACCTCCGATTTACACTTGGGGCATACCATCACCATGCGTAAGTTGCGCCAGTTCCAGGACTTTGGGCACGATGTCACCTTCTTGGTAGGGACGTTCACCAGCTTAATCGGTGACCCGTCCGATAAAGAAGAAGCCCGCGACCAATTGACTGCCGCCCAAGTGGACGATAACGCCCGCACCTATGCGGAACAAGCCTTCAAGATTCTTGATCCAGCTAAAACCCGTGTGCGTCGCAATGATGAATGGCTATCTCCGCTAGATTTTGCCGATATTATCCGCCTGGCGAGTAACTTTACGGTACAACAGTTCCTTGCGCGGGAAAACTTCTCCAAGCGGGTGAACTCCGGCGAAGCCATTTACCTGCACGAATTCTTCTATGCGCTGATGCAAGCCTATGATGCTGTCGCACAGGAGGCCGATGTGCAGGTGGGCGGTCAGGATCAATTATTTAACATCCTGGTTGCCGGGCGCAAATTGCAGACTGGACTCGGCCAGAAGCCGCAAATCGCTATCATCATGGGCGAGAGCTTGCCCGGTACAGATGGTGACATTAAGATGAGCAAGAGCTTGGGCAATCACATCCCGCTATTAGGTGAAGCATGGGATATGTATGGTAAAGTAATGAGCCTGCCTGACCGTGCCATGTCTATCTTCCATAAGCTGATTCTAGGCTGGTCTGCCGAGCAATTGCAACAATTGGAGTCAGGTCTGGCCGATGGAAGCATCCACCCTAATGAAGCCAAAATGCGTTTGGCGCGGGAGATTGTAAGCATCTTCCACAGCCCGGAAGACGCCATCACCGCCCAAAAACGTTGGGATGATGTATTCCGTAGCGGCAAAAAAGATGCTGTGCCGGATGACATCCCGGAAGAAACGCTGACAGATGACGAGAAAATCGTGGATGTTTTGCGCCGCCTGGATATGGTCAAGAGTGGCAAAGAAGCCAAGCAATTAGTGGAGCAAGGCGGCATCAAGTGCAATGGGGAGCCAATCACCGACGCGCAAGCCCTCATCACCCTTGCTGAACTTCCGGTTGTGCTACAGGTTGGCAAGCGCAAGTTTGTACGCCTTATCGCGGAATAATCCACTACTGATACGGGGCGATTTTCTTTATCGCCCCGTAAATGGCTTTAATTATCATCATCTTCAACTTCCAGCAGAATAGCGTCTGCTTGCACCGTATCTCCCACCGCATAATAAAGGGCTTTTACCGTGCCACCGTGCGGTGCTTCAATGCGGTGTTCCATCTTCATTGCTTCTAAGGCCATCAGCGTATCACCGGCCTCAACCTGCTGACCAACCTTAACATAAACACTAATCACCTGGCCGGGCATCGGCGCACGGAGCGAACCCGCCGCGCTTGTGTCTCGTCCGGCTTCTGGTAGAGGTGTTTGCCATTTTAGATGATAAGTCTCGCCCGCGTAATGTGCCCAGCAATAATCACCCGAATCAACCGCCCACACACTGACCACACGCACACGATGTCCGTCGATGGTCAGCGCGTCATCTGCCAGACGAACACTATAATCCTGCTCGTCAATTGTCGCCGTCAATGTGCCGTCGCGGTGTGGCAGTAGCGCGATAGTGTAGGTGGCGTCATTATGCTGGAAGTCGTGTTTAATGGCACGGTAACGATTATTGCGCCAGCCACTACCGCCGGAAGCATTGAGCTTAGCGACAGCGACGGCGATCAGTACAGCAGGCGGTGGGGTAGCGGGTTCGTCTATCAGTTCCGGATGCAGGTCAATAAAGCCGGTATGAATATCCCCCGCGATAAAGTCCTCATCCCCAATCACACGGCGTAAAAAGCTGATGTTGTTCCGCACACCGAGTAAGGCGGTTTGCGCTAGTGCATAATCCATCCGGCGGAGCGCATCTGCCCGTGTGCGACCATGTGTGATAATTTTAGCCACCATCGGGTCATAGTGGATGCTGACCTCATCGCCTGTGCGGATGCCATCGTCTACACGTACACCTGGCAGACCTTGCGGTGTATCCCAATGGTGTATATGCCCAATCGCTGGCAAGAAGTCACGTTGCGCGTCTTCTGCATATATCCGTACTTCAATCGCGTGGCCTTTGGGGGTTAGTTCAATGGTCGGGATAGCGCGGCCTTCCGCAACGAGGATTTGCCACTGTACAAGGTCTAACCCATAGACCATTTCTGTAACCGGGTGCTCTACCTGGAGTCGTGTATTCATCTCCATAAAGTAGAAGTTCTTATCCGCGTCCAGTAAAAACTCGATAGTGCCTGCGCCGATATAATTTAATTGCTTCCCGATTTTGACGGCGACTGCGCTCATTTCAGCACGGAGCGCGTCATCCAATGCTGTAGAGGGCGTTTCTTCGATGATTTTTTGGTGGCGACGCTGGATGCTACATTCGCGTTCCCCAATGGCGATAACCTGCCCGTGTGTATCGCCCAATATCTGAATTTCAATATGGCGCGGGTTTTGTACAAACTTCTCCAGGATGAGCATATCATCCCCGAACGCTTGCTTGGCTTCTCTCCGGGCAATTTGCAGAGCATCCGGCAGAGCATCAACAGACTCAACCCGTCGCATCCCTTTTCCACCCCCGCCTGCGGAGGCTTTCACCATTATCGGGTAACCAATGCGTTCGGCGGCGGCAATCAGTGTGTCATCGCTTTGGTCAATGTCCTGGTATCCGGGCACAAGCGTCACATCCGCTAACATTAATTTAGCCTCGCGCTTTTTGCCCATCGCACGGATTGAATCCGGTGTCGGCCCAATCCATAGGATGCCCGCCTCCGTGACAGCCTGTGCAAAATCCGCATTTTCTGCCAGAAAGCCGTAACCAGGATGGATGGCATCCGCACGGGTGCGTAGCGCGGCGGCGATAATGCGTTCTCCATTCAGGTAACTCTCGGTAGCCGCGCTCCCGCCGATATGCACCGCTTCATCCGCTTGCTGGATGTGTAAGGCTTGCGCGTCAGCGTCAGAATAGACAGCGACAGTATAAATACCCATCGTGCGGCAGGTGCGGATGATGCGACAGGCGATTTCTCCACGATTAGCGATTAATATTTTTCGTATCATCACGGGCTTTCTACCCACGTTGGCTTGCGCTTTTCGATAAAAGCCATCATCCCTTCCTGGCCGCTTTCACCGTGCCGCAAATCATCCAGCATTTTAGCGCGATAGCTTGTCGTTTCGTTGATGTCCGCCTCACTCACGCGGAAGATAAGCTCTTTGCAGGCCGCGATTGCCTGTGGGCTAGCTTGGCGGATGTCTTCCAACGTGGCCGCCACACGCTCCTCTATTAAATCCGCCGTGCAGACTTCATGCACCAGCCCATAGCGGAAGGCCTCCTCACCGCCGAAGCGTGCCCCTGTGAGCATTAGCTTACGGGCATTACTCAGCCCAATGCGCCGGATGACATAGGGCGAAATCAGCGCGGGGATAAGGCCAAGTCGCACTTCCGGCAGGCCGAACACTGCAGACGCACTTGCGATTGCAATATCCGCCACACAGACCAGCCCGAAGCCGCCGCCCATCGCCGCGCCTTCTACCTGAGCGATGACCACTTGCGGCGCGTGTTGTACCGCTTGCAGTAAACTGTCAAATTGTGCGG
>DAIMZF010000203.1:0-4933 GCA_036734085.1 Aggregatilineales bacterium | reverse complement strand
CAAAAGTCCTTTTGGATTATAGCGGATAACACGCGCATAAAAAGAGTAATGCCCTTTGTATACATGCCTTTATTTATCGCTTTGCCCGTGCTATGCTTTGGGACGCGCAAATATCAGCAAAAAACCACCAATTATAAAGGGAGCAACCATGCACAAAACCCATACTTGTGGCGAACTCCGCACAGAACAAGTCGGCCAACAGGTGACTTTAGCAGGCTGGGTCAATCGTCGCCGAGACCAAGGCGGGCTGATTTTTATTGATTTGCGCGATAGATGGGGCATTACGCAAGTCGTCATCGACGCGGAAGAAGCACCGACAGCGCACGCTGTTGCGAGTTCGGTACGTAACGAATATGTGTTACAAATTATCGGCCAAGTCCGCATCCGCCCGGAAGGGACGGAAAACCCGGAGCTTGCAACAGGCGCAATCGACGTGACTGCCGACCAAATCGAGATTTTGAACGCTTCTAAAACACCGCCCATCTACATCAACCAGGACGGCGGCGAAAAAGAAGTTGACCGGATGCGCTATCGCTACCTAGACCTGCGCCGCCAAAACATGCAACATAATATAATCACACGGCACAAAACTGTGAAATTCATCCGGGATTATCTGGATGAAAAAGGCTTTGTGGAGATTGAAACGCCGATATTGTTCAAAACTACGCCGGAAGGCGCGCGGGATTTTCTTGTGCCTAGTCGTCTTCAGCCGGGCAAGTTCTATGCCCTACCGCAAAGCCCGCAACAGCTTAAACAGTTGCTGATGGTTGCGGGCTACGAGCGTTACTTCCAGATTGCGCGGTGCTTTCGCGATGAGGACTTACGCGGCGAACGTCAGCCGGAATTCACGCAACTTGACATTGAGATGAGCTTTGTAGAACGTGAAGATGTCATACAGATTAACGAAGGTCTGGCGCTGGCATTGTGTGAGGCCATCGTACCGGATAAAAAACTGCTGTCACAACCGTTCCCGCGCATCAAATATCAGGATGCGATGGAAAAATACGGCAGTGACAAGCCCGACATCCGCTATGGGCTGGAAGCCATCGACATTAGCGACCTTGCAGGTAAGAGTGGGTTTGCGGTCTTTAACAAAAACGTAGAGTCCGGCAAAAAAGTAAAGGTCATCTGCGCGCCCGGTCTGTATCGTGACCAGGAAGCACAGGATAAAACGCTCAGTGGTGAACGCCTTAAACGCCTGATGGCTTCTTTAGAGGATTTAGTCCGTAAAGAAGCAGGCGCTAAAGGCTTGGCATGGATGGCGCTACCGCTCGAAGAGACTGATGAAGTTAAAGGGCCGATTGGCAAATTCTTCACCGTCGAGCAGAAAATGGAGTTGTTCGACCGTGTAGACGCCAAACCGGGCGACATCCTGCTCTTTACATCCGATGAAACCGAAGTCACCTATGCTGTGGTGGACAAGCTCCGCCGCCATTTAGCGGAAGTGCTCAAACTGACAGACCCGAACGTTCTGGCGTTCTGCTGGATTATCGACTTCCCGATGTTCTATTGGGACGAAGAGAACAAGCGATGGGATCCTTCTCAGCATATGTTCACCGCGCCTATGCCGGAAGACTTAGGCTATCTCGATACTGATCCCGGCAAGGCACGCGGCACGCAATACGATTTGGTGTGTAATGGCTACGAAGTCGGCGGCGGAAGCATCCGCATCCACGAACGCGCCTTACAGGAGAAAATATTCCCGCTAATTGGGCAGACGATGGAACATGCTAAGGAGCAGTTCGGTCACATCCTGGAAGCGTTTGAGTATGGCGTGCCACCGCACGGGGGTATTGCATGGGGGATTGACCGCTTGGCAATGCTGTTTGCAGGTGCACCCAACATCCGGGAAGTCATCGCCTTCCCCAAAACACAGACCGGCAGTGACGTGATGGCGGGTGCTCCTTCCTACCCGGAACCCGGCCAGATGGAAGAACTGTTCATCGCCTCTACCGCGCCTGTTGAGGATGAAGAAGACGAATAAAAACTGATGAGATTACGCTATAAAAGAGGGCGGGCGTTCGCGCTTGCCCTCATCCTAACGCTAATACTGACTGCAACATTGCCCCCTGCCGCCGCACAATCACAGCCTCAATCCGCCTGCTTTGAAACCACCGGACGCACACTGAACGACACCTACACAAGCGACTTTATCCCGGATGTGTTGCGCTATTCATTATATCTACCGCCTTGTTACGACCAGCGCGAAAGTTACCCGGTGCTTTATCTTCTGCATGGTTCTAACCGCACAGACGAACACTGGCTATCACTTGGACTTGCGGAGGTGTTAGACCGCGCGATTGTGGGCGGAGTCCTGCCGCCGATGGTGGTTGCAATGCCTTTCGGCACATGGATTGCCAACGAAAACCGTTTTGTTGGTAATGCTACATGGAGCAACATCCTGCTGACGGAGTTTGTGCCAACGATTGAATCACGCTATGCGGTCAGCACAGAGCGCGAAGGCCGTGCGATTGGCGGCATCTCGCGCGGTGGATTTTGGGCATTTAATGTCGCATTTCGTTATCCGCACTTATTCGGCGCGGTGGGTGGACACAGTGCCTTTTTTGATCCCGGTCACTTCCCGACGGAATACAACCCGCTTGATTTAGCACAATCCGCGCCAGAGCTTGATACACTCCGTATTTGGCTGGATAGGGGCGCGGATGATTATGCATGGTACGGGCTGGATTTAATGGGTGAGCGATTATCAATACGCGGCTTGCCCCATCAGTACATCATCTATACAGAAGGCGAACACACCGATTCTTACTGGGCTTCACATCTTCTGGAATATCTGACGTTTTATGCGGCGAACTGGCAAACGAATGATTCCATTGTTGACTTACCCGCTATTCAGCATGATTTCGACACAAGTGGCTCAGTAGATTTATATATTCCGGCGGTGGCCTTTGCTTCTTTACAGCTAGATGTACTTCCTGACCGTTTATTGCGAGTCTACGCTGGCCTGCTGGATTTTGACCTTATCCTGAGTGAAAGCACTTATGCGGATTTAACAGGACGCGGTGTTCGGCTTAATGCAGGCATCCGCACTGTGCCGGATGTTGAACTGATGGATGTGTTATGGTCAACCCGAAATTTGTATACTTTATTGCCTATTACGGATTTAACACCCCGTCTGCGCCCACTCAACATCGCAGGTCTGCACCCGCTTGATGTGGATTTAAGCGATTATCCGTTTGTGTTTGCCGGGGAGGGGTTTAATCCGGCGGATTCTACGCGGATGTTATTCAGTGGAGTGACGGCGCTTGCCCGCCGCACGCGGGAAGTTATCGCGGTGAATGGCGTGGAATGGGCGGCCAGTGGTATTCGTGACCTTGTACTCAGGCCGGATTTCTTCCACATCAGTAACGAGGTGAGCTTTGCGCCCCGTTGTCCACAAAGTGATGAACCTGTGCTGGGCGGTTTGTGCGCGATGGACGAACACTTTGAACTGCTTACGTTGTTAGATGTCGATATCGTGGAACTAAGCGGCAATCATAACAATGATTACGGCTTTAATGCTTATTTGCGTACACTGGAATTATACGAATCCGCCGGGATGATGACCGTAGCAGGCGGGCGCGATTTAGACTCAGCACGACAACCCTTGATTATCCAACACAACGGCGCAAGCATCGCGTTGCTCTCCTGCAATTGGAATGGCCCGGATTTTGCACTGGTGACCGACACACAACCCGGCGCGGCTTACTGTGTGCTGGATTGGCTACGCGAGGCTATCCCCGCTTTAAAGGCGGCGCATGATGTCGTGATTGTCACATTGCAATATGCGGAATATGATCGCTACCAACCGATTGAACGGCAGGTAGGGCACTTCCGGCTGATGGCTGAACTCGGCGCGGATGTGGTGCTAGGCACACAAGCCCACTGGCCGCAGACTTTCGAGTTTTATACTGCGCCGGATGGCCGCGAAGCCTTCATCCATTACGGATTGGGCAATCTGTTTTTTGACCAAACGGGTGGGGCATATACACAGTTTTTTATGGATGAATTCCTCATCCATGATGGACAATTGTTAGGTGTCAGCCTGCATCCGGGACTCATTGAGGATTTAGCGCGTCCACGTTGGATGACGCCGGATGAGGCCAACGACTTTTTAATCGTAATTTTCCGTGAAAGTGGCTTCTAGCTTATTGGGGCTTTAAGATTGTGGTGTGGGCGATGCCGCCCAAAGCACCCCCTGCAAATAATCCGATGAAGTACGGCAAGATATAGGCAAAATCGCCCGCCATCAACGCCGGGCCTAGCGTCCGCGCCGGGTTCAGTGATGCGCCTGTCAGATTGCCACCGGCCAAAATGCACGCCGCTAACGTCATGCCAATGGCGACTCCTGCTAGGTTACCGGCTTTGGCATATACCGCCGCCTGGAAGATCACGCTGACCAGGATAAAGACCAATAAAACCTCCAGGATTGCCGCTAACCATACATAGCTATCTGTCAGTAGGCCTTTTGTCTGGCCGAAGTTAAACGCCTCCGCATTGCCGAAAATTAAAGCGCGGATGTCGTCCGGGACGAGTACCACAATCAACACGGCGGCGACGATGCCCCCTGCAAACTGCACCGCCATATATAATAAGCCTCTGGTCAACTCTATTTTACGAGCGACGATAAAAGCAGTTGTGACCGATGGATTATAGTGCCCGCCAGAGATGTGGCCGAACATATAGACCAACCCCAACACGACCAGCCCATGTGCAAAGGCTGGTACAAGCACACCATTTTCCATGATAGGCACGACCACCACCGAAAAACCACCGATGAGGACAAGAATAAACGTGCCGACAAATTCTGCTGTCAACTGCTGAAACAGCTTGTTATCCATATGTTTTGTTTTTCCTTTTTGAATATCTGCTATCGCGCAGGGATTATATCTCATTGAGTAGAGTCGATGTAAGGGGATGTCATGCCTAAGTC
>DAIMZF010000202.1:0-4949 GCA_036734085.1 Aggregatilineales bacterium | reverse complement strand
ACTTTGCCTGTGACGAAACATAATTATTTAGTGGCGGATATTCACGACCTTGCTTACGTCATCAAAGAAGCCTTTCACATTGCTCGCACCGGACGACCTGGCCCTGTTTTAGTGGATATACCTAAAGACATACAAAACGAGAAAATAGAGTTTATTTATCCCGAAGGTGAAATTATTTTACCGGGATATCGCCCGCCAAGCGCGGCGGATGACGATGATATTAAAGCCGCGTGCCAACTCATCAATGAGGCAAAACGCCCCGTAATTTTGGCCGGGCATGGCATTATGATGTCGAACGCGGTGGCTCAATTGCGAGAATTAGCAGAACGCGCACAAATCCCGGTCACGTTGACATTGCTCGGCAAAGGTGGCTTGTCGGAAGAACATCCGCTTTCACTAGGCATGATGGGAATGCATGGCACGGCGGCCTCTAATAATGCCATTCAGCAAGCAGACTTGCTGATTGCGCTAGGGATGCGCTTTGATGATCGTGTAACAGGCAATTTGAAAACTTATGCGGTCAATGCAAAAAAGATACACGTTGACATTGATCCATCTGAACTTAACAAGAATGTAAAGGCAGATGTAGGTATCGCCGGAGATTTACGTACGGTGCTTGATCAAATCCTGCCCGGTGTGCAGTCTAATGAGCATAAAACATGGATGTCTCAAATCCGTGAATGGCAAGAAGATAGTGATGAGCGTGATATTGTCAAAACTTATCGTGGCGATAAGATGATAGCCGCGCAGGTCATCAACGACTTGTGGAATTATACGGGTGGCGAGGCACTCACTGTTACGGATGTGGGGCAACATCAGATGATTGAGGCGCAGTATTACCCACATCGTCGGCCTGCCACGATGCTAACGAGCGGTGGATTGGGCACAATGGGTTTTGGTCTTCCAGCCGCTATTGGCGCGAAATTTGGCAGACCGGAAGAAGAAGTCTGGGTCATTGTGGGTGACGGTGGCTTCCAGATGACGATGTGCGAACTAGCAACGGCTGTGCAGGAAAACATCAAGATCAATATTGCAATCATCAACAACGGATTTTTGGGCATGGTGCGTCAGTGGCAGGAGATGTTCTATGAAGAACGCTACCACGCAACCCCAATGTTCAGCCCGGATTTCTGTAAATTAGCGGAAGCATTTAGCATCCCGGCGATGCGGGTCACCAGCCGTGAACAGATTGCAGAGTCAGTTGAATTCGCTCGCAGTGTAAACGGCCCCGTGTTGATTGAGTATGTAGTGCAAAAAGAAGATGTCGTTTATCCGATGGTGCCCACTGGTGCTGACTTAGATAAGATGATTCGTCGTCCTAAACCCGGAGAGGTTCAAAAAGCATGAGTGCCAATAAACAAACATTAGTGGCTTTAGTGGAAAACAAACCCGGCGTCCTGAATAGGGTTGCAAGCCTGTTCCGTCGCCGTAACTTTAACGTAGACAGCCTCACGGTAGGCCGCACCCACAAGGCGCATGTTTCGCGCATGACAATTGTTGTGGATGCTGAACGCACCGACGTGCGCCAATTGGTTGAAAACCTTAAAAAACTTGTCAATGTGATTGATGTCAAACATATTTCCAAAGAGCCACACATCAGCCGAGATTTGGCGCTTGTAAAAGTACGGACGGAAGACGCCGACGCTTATAATCGCGTTACGGAAATCTGTGAGCGTTACCCGGCGCGTATCGTAGATATGGGGCCTAAGGTCACAATTGTAGAAGTTACCGCAAGTGAAAGCGTCGTCGAGGAAGTTATCGACCAATTGCGCCCGGTTGGGATTGTCGAGTTAGTACGTACCGGCGTAGTCGCAATGGGACGCGGTACGCGCATCCAAGATACACAGTACGAACCAGCCTATGCACAAACTGTTGTTGTAAATGGATCTAATGGGGTTGTACTCTAGTCTTTCTGGTTCCACAGGGGTTGAATTTTCAACCCCTGTTTTATTTATAAAACGTCGTTGTTTAGACAACGCAAATCAATCATGAAGGGAAGTTTTGCATGGCTGTAATGTTCTACGACCAAGATGCAGATTTAGCTTTACTTAATGGCAAGACGATTGCGATTATAGGTTACGGTAGTCAGGGTCACGCTCATGCGCTTAATGCCCATGAAAGCGGCTGTAAAGTCGTTGTTGGCCTGCATGAAGCAAGCAAAAGCCGTGAGAAGGCCCAGTCTGAGGGCTTAGAGGTATTGTCTGTGGCAGATGCGGCTAAAGTAGCAGATGTCATCATGCTTCTCACGCCGGATACAAAAATGCCCGCTATTTATGCGGAACACGTCGCGCCGAACCTTAAACCCGGCGCAATGCTGATGTTCTCGCATGGTTTTAATGTGCATTACAAGACGATCCAACCACCCGCCAGTGTTGATGTGACGATGGTCGCTCCCAAGGGGCCGGGTCACCGTGTCCGTGAATTGTATCAGGATGGTTCCGGCGTGCCGGGTTTGGTTGCCGTAGAGCAGGACGCATCCGGGCAGGCTAAAGCCTTAGCACTGGCTTATGCAAAGGCCATTGGTTGTACCCGCGCAGGTGTTATTGAAACAACCTTTAAAGAGGAAACAGAAACAGATTTGTTCGGTGAGCAGTCTATCCTGTGTGGCGGTGTTACTGCGCTGGTACGTGCAGGCTTCGAGACATTGGTTAAAGCAGGCTATCAGCCGGAAGTAGCTTACTTCGAGTGTATGCACGAACTTAAGCTTATCGTCGATTTGATGTACGAAGGTGGCCTGAGTTATATGTGGTATAGCGTCAGCGAAACTGCCGAATATGGTGGCTACGTCACTGGCGATCAATTCGAAGATGCCATCAAAGAAGATATGGCGGGTGTACTGCAACGCATCCAGGATGGCACATTTGCCCGTAATTGGATTAAAGAGAATGAAGACGGCACGCCTAATTTCCGCGCTCGCCGTCAACGTGAACATGACTTGCTTTTGGAAGAAGTCGGTGAAAACCTGCGTGACTTGATGCCATTCTTAAACGCCAAGCACATCAAACAGGAATCCTAAAAATGTTGGATGTCGATGTACCGGTAATGTCTAGCGGGAAGGGGGTGATGTGACATGCTCGAAGACGACCTTAGTGACCTTAGTATATTTACATCATTCCTGACCGATAGATAATAGACAAAAGGACGAAAATCCAATGGTCAAGCACCGTATGAAAGACGAAAACACCGTTATATTCTTTGACACGACCCTGCGCGATGGCGAACAAAGTCCGGGCGCGACCCTTTCCAGCGCGGAAAAACTGGAGATTGCGCGGCAATTAGCACGGCTTGGCGTGGATGTCATTGAAGCTGGTTTCCCTGCCGCTTCACCGGATGATCTGGAAGCTGTGCAACGCATTGCGCGAGAAGTTGGTAAACCCGACGGCCCGGTTATTTGCGGGTTAGCGCGTGCGGTAGAACAGGACATCCTGACGTGCTGGGAAGGTGTTAAAGATGCGGCTCACCCGCGTATTCATACGTTTCTCGGTACGTCGGACATCCATCTACAATATCAGACTGGCCTCACGCGGGAACAAGCGATTGTTCGTGTGCGTGAGGCTGTCACTTTAGCCCGTAGCCTGTGCGATGATGTCGAATTCAGCCCGATGGATGCTGGCCGCACAGACCCGGCATTTCTGGTAGAGGTGTGTGCGGTGGCGGTTGCCAATGGCGCGACCACGCTCAACATCCCGGATACAGTGGGGTATGTTACGCCTGATGAATGGCACGAAACCATCTCTGGTTTGATTGCAGAAACACCGGGTGCGGGGCCGGGTAGTGGTGTGATTTGGTCAATACATTGCCACGATGATTTGGGCTTGGCAACAGCTAATACGCTTGCAGGGGTACGGGCTGGTGCGCGTCAAGTAGAAGTAACCATCAACGGCATTGGCGAACGAGCGGGCAACACTAGCCTGGAAGAAGTCGTGATGGCGCTTCATACGCGCCCCCAGTATTACCAATTGAATACAAATATCATCACAACGGAAATTATGAAGACCAGCCGCATGGTCAGCAATTATACGGGTATGCGCGTACAACCGAACAAGGCCGTTGTGGGGGATAATGCTTTTGCACACGAAGCTGGTATTCATCAGGATGGCGTATTAAAGCATCACAGCACCTATGAAATTATGACGCCGGAATCTGTTGGCCTCAACAAGAGCCGTCTTGTGCTCGGTAAACATAGCGGACGCCATGCGCTGAAAGTTCGCCTGAGTGAGCTAGGTTACGAGACTGATGGCGATGCGCTGAATCAAGTGTTCGTTCGCTTTAAAGATTTAGCCGACGCTAAAAAGAATGTCACCGATGCTGATTTAGAAGCTCTGATCGCAGATGAGTTCCACAAGCCGCAGGAATTTTACACACTGACGGATATTCAAGTGATGTGTGGCACGATGGGAATGCCGACAGCAACCGTTAAATTAGGTAAGGCTACTGGCGAAGCCTTCGTTAATGCGGCGGTTGGTACTGGCCCGGTGGATGCCTGTTATAAGGCAATTGATGGCGTCATAAAAGTGGAAAACGTATTGGTCGAGTACAGTGTCCACAGTGTAACAGAGGGTATTAACGCATTAGGTGAAGTGACCGTTCGCATTGAAGGACAAGGCAAAACCTTTGGTGGCTATGGTGCAGATAGTGACATTGTTGTCGCAAGCGTGAAGGCTTATCTGGCCGCATTAAACCGGATGCTTGCTATACTCGGCGACGAAGACACACAGCCAGAAGGCCATGCCGCAACGATTAACATTACATCGAATTAACTGAGGAAACTGACGTATGAGCAAAACACTATTTGAGAAAGTATGGAATCGTCACATCGTCAAGCCAGAGACACCCGGCACGCCGGCTGTCTTATATATTGACTTGCATCTCATCCACGAAGTGACATCTCCACAGGCATTTACAACGCTCCGGGAGAAGGGCTTAAAAGTCCGCAGGCCGGATAGAAC
>DAIMZF010000201.1:0-5034 GCA_036734085.1 Aggregatilineales bacterium | reverse complement strand
TGACCCCGATAGGATTCGAACCTATAACCGTTTGCTTAAAAGGCAACTGCTCTGCCGTTGAGCTACGGGGCCGTGTGTTGATAGTTCACATTGTACTGTCGTTTGGCATTTTATCAAGGCCGATTCACGCCCTGAATTTAAACTGATGCAGGCGGCGGATTGTTGCCCGGCTTATCCTTAAAGCCGTAGCGCCCCACCAACGGCACAAAGCGCACGGCGATGGTGCGCTCCACACTATGACGCTCCCCAAAGCGCCGTACAATATACAAATGCTGAGACTTCGCCGTGCCCACCGGCACAACCAGCCGCCCGCCCTCTTTGTTGAGTTGTGAGGCCAGTGGGCCGGGAATGCTGGGCGCGGCGGCGGTGACGATAATCGCATCAAACGGCTTCATATCCGGCAACCCCTGACTGCCATCCCCGATGTGAATGTCGATGTTCTCATAATGGAGCGCGTGCAGTGTTTCGGCGGCGCTGTCGGCTAACAACGGGTATCGTTCCAGCGAATAAACATAATGTGCCAGTTCACACAGGATCGCGGTCTGGTAGCCGCACCCCGTACCAATCTCCAGCACACGCTCTGTGCCCTTTAAAGCCAGCATTTGCGTCATAACCGCGACCACGTAAGGCTGTGAAATCGTCTGATTTTCACCTATCGGCAAGGGAGAATCGCTGTAGGCGCGGGGGTGCATCTCTTTGGGGATGAACCGATGGCGCGGAACTTTTCGCATGGCATTCAGCACCCGCTCATCGTGGATTTGCCGCGTGATGAGTTGCTCTTGTACCATCTTATGACGCAGAACGCTCATTTGTTCTTCTGATAACACGACATACCCCTTCCCCTTTATAAAAAACTAGCATGATTACAAATTTCTAGCAAATCTCCCCTTAAGTTGGCAAACTCTAATCCAGTTTTTGGTTTACTTTATTTATGCTTGTTACAATCTGCGTTATAGTATCTGTATGTAAAAGTCGGCGCGGGGTGTTAGATGAGCATGACGATGACAACTGACTCAAACACACGCTCACCGGATGAAATCATCGCATATTACGGTTATGCCTATAAAAACGTGTATGGCCGCGAGCCAAGAATGCGTTACTTAGGCAACCACTGGTTCCGGGTAGACGGTGAGATGGTGCATTATCGGACAATGGTCGAGCAGATTGACCAGTTGCGGGCGCTTGCCAAGCGTAAAAACCTGAACAATGGCAATAAAGGCATGGTGCGCCGCTTGATTGATAAACTCCGTTTGTTGTAACGTCTGAACTGGAATTCTAAGCCCGGCATTTAAGAGACCGTTAACCCCGTAGCACTCCCTGCTTAAACACGTTAGGATTCTCCTTATACACATTCTATAAGGAGAATCCCGGTGATGAAACGATTGATGAGCTTGTTTATCCCCCTGTTGCTGATAGCCGTTATCGCATCCGCCCAAGACCTTGACGAACCGCCGCATCCCTTCACAGGGGCGGATGGCCTGCTGGTGATGGCCCATCAAGGCGGCGACGGCATCCGGCCTAGTAGCACCTTCGGCGCGTATCAACACGCGGCGGAACTGGGCGCAGATGTGCTGGAAATTGACATTCACAGCACGGCGGACGGTGTGCTGGTGGTCATCCATGATGCAACCGTAGACCGCACTTCCGACGGGACAGGCTATGTGAATGAATTAACGCTGGCGGAATTACAAGCATTAGACTTTGGCTACCACTGGCCGACACTGCAAGACCACGAAAACCCGCCGGAAGTTGACGGTTATCCTTATCGGGGGCAAGGCTACAGCATCGCCACGCTGGAGGAAATCCTGCAAGCCTTCCCCGACCATCTGTATAACATCGAGATTAAGCAGATAACGCCCAGCATCACCGCGCCACTCTGCGAGATGTTGCGGGATTACGAACTCACCCCGCAGGTGCTTGTTGCCTCCTTCCATCAGGAAGTCATCGAGGAATTCCGCGAAGTCTGCCCGGAAGTCGTCACGTCCGCCGTCGAGTCGGAAATCCGCACGTTTTTATTAGCGGTATTGCGGAACCAGCTTGACGACTTCCAGACGGAGGCGGTCGCGTTCCAGGTGCCGGAATTCTTCGGGAATTTGCGCGTTGTCTCTGCGGAATTTGTGCAGGCGGCACAGGCCAACGGAATCGCCGTGCATGTGTGGACGGTCAACGATGCCGAAGCGATGCAACGCATGATTGATTATGGCGTGGACGGCATCATCACGGACTATCCCGATGTTCTGCTGGACTTGTTAGGACGTGCCGATTCTTAACGGGGTAGCATAAATTTAGCGGGATTGCCTTGTCGCTCGTTGGCAGGGCAACCCTGCGCTTTGTCAGCGTAGGTCTGCGCTGTCGAATTCGGGCAAGCGCACTGCGTCGCCGTCTGTATAGGTGTAACGCACACCATCCAACAGCCGATAGTGGCCGATAGCCACCGCATATACGCCGTCCTGCTCCGGGAAGAAATCGCCCATCACAATCACGCGATCTCCCACCTGCCATGTCTGTACAGAAAGCGCCACGTCAGAAACAGCGAAGGGTGCATCAGAATCCTGCTCCGCGATGTAAAGGTGATGAAACTGCTGGATAACCTCATTCGGCATGGCATCCACCACGCGCCACAGCGTAGACACACGCAGACGCTCCCCCACATACCGCACGCGCCAGCCTTCCAACGTCACGCCATGCTCAAACGCCATGCCGCCATCCGGCAACATCTGGAAGCCCTGCGGGGCAAGCTGGCCGTCATAACGGGCGGCGACCATATTCGGCTCACCGTCGCGGGCGTCAAACCTGATGACATCCCGGCCATCCAGCAAGCCGGACGCCTGCACTTCCTCCCATGCCTGGAAATGCACCAATTCCGCCATGATAACAACGGGTTCCGGCGGCAATATCAGCAGATGAGCGCCGTTGATAATGCGGTTTTGCGGCATGTCATACCAGAACGTCTGGAAGATACGCGCCTGCCCGCTCCGCGTAATGGGGTCGCCGTGCGTATGGTAGATGACGCGCTCATCCGGGAAGGCGTAGGCCGCGCCGCGTGTAACCCATAGCGGCACGTTGATTCCGTTGGGCGTGTGGGTGCGATACGCGGTCTGCATATGATTAGCCTGAGCCAGCACCCACGCACTACTCAGCGCCACGACCAGCACGCCCGCCATGTACCGTGCCCACAGGGGCCGCAATGCGCCAATCCCCGCGCCCACCATCACCGCCGCCAACGGCAGAACGGGCAACATATAATAGAAGTTGACGGGCGAAGTCCGCACGACGAAGGCCAGTGGCATACACACCGCCAGCAGAACAGCGATTTGCACCAGCGCCCGCCGTTGATTTTGTGTCCCGTCAGCGCCAGCACCGCGCCAGCCAGCACCGCGCCAGCCAAACGCCAGCCCCCCCAGGAGGAGCGCGGCCACGCCCACCAGCAGAGCGCCCTCTATCATGCTGATTCCAGGCGCTAAATCGCCCACGATGAGCGTCGGCCAATCCCTGTTTTGTAGCACATCCAGCACCCGCCGCAAGGATTGCGCGTCCACCGTCAGCGCACCGTCGCCCGTACTGCGTGCCATGTTCACCACATCCGGTGCACAACACGCGATATGCCAGAAGTACGGCACGGTCAGCATGGCGGATAAAATCCCGCCGATGAGCACGCCGCGCCACTGCCGCCACCAGCGCCCGGTTAGCGCGATGATGCCCGTCGCCAGCACCAACCCCACCAGCGCAAAGTGGATTTGCACCGCAAGCCCCGCCACGAATACCGCCCCGCCCGCCCATACATCCCGCCGCGTGGGGCGCGTGAGGGCGGCGGTGGTCACAACCAGCCATAAAACCGTAACCGGAATCATCAGGTTAGGTTGCCAGATGAAGCGCGAAAAATTGACCGCATACGGCGACGCCGCCAGCAACAGCGCCGCGCTCCACCCGGCCAGCCAGCCCCACCGCCGCGCCACCAGCCAGCCCAGCGCCATCACCGCCCCCACGTTGACCAGCCCGATAAACACATTCGCCAGCATCGGGTCAGCGCCTAGCAAAAAAGGCGGCACGAACAGCCACGTCCCCGCCGGGAAGAACGGCACAGACACCGACGAAAACGTGCCCAGAAACACAAATGATTCGCCCCGTGCCATGCTCAGCGCGGGCAGGCTGATGTTGGCCTCATCCAGCGCGAAGCGGTTAAGTCCCGGCCAGCCCAACCGTAAAAACGCCGCGACGACGAACGTCAGGCACGCCGCGCTGATTTCTGCATAAGGGGTCTTGGACGACATCGACATCAACATTCCTCATTAGGTCGGTACGGCGCTACATTGTAAGCGGATTCGCCCCGTTTTTTTAGGCCGGGTCACCGCCGCGTTTTTTATAGCACTAAGCCCCCGCTTGTTATAGAATTAAAGATATTCCGTTAAATCCTGATTTGGACACCTGCATGGAACAAAAAACCGTCTTCATCTCCTATCGCCGCGCCCTGAGCAAACATCTTGCCCGTTCGATTTACATGGATTTACGTTCTAATGGTTGGGATGCCTTCCTCGATGTGAACACCATCGACAGCGGCGACTTTGACCGCATCATCCTGAATCAGATTGGCGCACGGGCACATTTCATCCTGTTGATTTCGCCCGGTTCGCTGGAACGTTGCGCCAATTCCGGCGATTGGGTTCTGCGTGAGATTCAAGAGGCGGTGCGGCTGAAACGCAATATCGTGCCCATCATCGAAGAAGGTGCGGATTTCAGTCAGGAAATAAATTATCTGCCAGATGACGTGCGCGAAACCATGAGCAAAAAGAACGCGCTACCCCTGCCACATTTCTTTTTTGAAGCCGCCGTTGACATGCTCCGTTCACGCTTTTTGAAGACACCGGAATACATCACCATCACCGCGCCCCCTGCCGCCGAACGTGTCGAAGTCCAGCGCCGCATGGCCGCAGTAGAAGCCGAAGCACCCGCGCCAGCCCCAACACCAACACCCACCAACAGCGCCGCCGCCGTCCGCCGCATCATTGGCGCCCCCTTTGACTGGTGTGATGTGCC
>DAIMZF010000200.1:0-5099 GCA_036734085.1 Aggregatilineales bacterium | reverse complement strand
CATACGTTGACCGCTCACGTATACATGGCGTCGATGTAAGTCAACATTCAGGTATTGGTCGTCATAACCTTGCTCCTGTTCACCAACGCTGACGTTAACACGCCGTAAAATAGCCCTCACACGCGCTACAAATTCGTTTAAACGTACAGGCTTTATTAAATATTCGTCTGCGCCAGCATTCAACCCTTCAACAATGTGATGCTCTTCAATAGCTTCCGCAGAAAGCATCATAATTGGTGTATCTGCAATTTCGCGGATGCGCTTACACACGACTAAGCCATCCATCTCACCCGGCATAACAATATCTAGCACAACAAGGTCAGGACGTTCCGCATGGAACGTCCTGAGACCATCCAGGCCATTATCGCAGAGAAAAACAGTAAAACCTTCACCCCGAAGCTTTAAGCCGAATGCGTCTCGTATTGATGATTCGTCATCTACAATTAGAATTTTCATATCTACAGTGTAACACCAGCTTATGGCCTAAGACAAGTTAACGAAATTAGGTCAGGCGCTCCAAAACAACTTGCGTAAATTCGCCCGTGTTAAGTATGGGTAAATCTCCTGCAATATCCCCTGTGCGTGCTCCATCAGATAGCGCAAGATCGATCGCATTTTCAATAGATTTTGCTTCAGCCTCTAAATCAAGACTGTAGCGAAGCATCAAAGCTGTACTTAACAGCATCCCCACAGGATTTGCCTTACCTTGACCTGCAATATCTGGTGCAGAACCATGAACAGGTTCGTATAGACCAAACCGACCTGCACCAATCGATGCAGAGGGCAACATACCCAGCGAACCTGCTAAAACAGAGGCCTCATCGCTTAGGATGTCACCAAACATATTTTCTGCAAGCACAACGTCGAAATGGCTGGGACGAGTCAGCAAATGCATCGTACAAGAATCGACAAGTGCGTGTTCAAGTTCAATATCTGTGTAATCTTCGTGAACTTTTGTCACAGTGCGCCGCCACAACCGCATGGAAGCCAGAACATTCGCTTTATCAACTGAAGTCAACTTTTTCCGCCGTTTTTCCGCCGCCCTGAACGCAACATGAGCAACACGTTCAACTTCACCAACACTATAGTACATTGTGTCGTAGGCGGCATCACCATCACCTTGCTCTTGACGCTCACCGAAGTATGCCCCACCCGTTAATTCGCGGACAAACAAAATATCAACGTTTTGCAGTAAATCTGCTCGTAAAGGCGCAAATTTTGTCAGCACAGGATATGCTTTAACCGGGCGTAAGTTGGCAAATAATTCAAAATGTTTGCGGATTTTTAGCAAGCCTTGTTCCGGCCGAACGCTCGCTGTCGGGTTATCCCATTTAGGGCCACCCACCGCCGCCAACAGAATAGCATCTGACTGTTCAGCCAAACGAAGCGTTTCATCCGGCAATGATGTCCCTGTTTTATCTATAGCAATTCCGCCGATAAGCCCTTGATGATAATTAAATTCATGGCCGTGTTTGGATGCAATCCAATCCAACACTTGTATTGCAGATTGCATAATTTCCGGCCCCACCCCGTCACCGGGTAAAAGAGTGATTGTTGATTTCACTAAGGTCTCCCCTCCTATACTTTTTCTTCAGCAGGCGCAACTTCTTTACCCGCTAACCGAATGCCATATTCAAAACTATCCACCAGTGCTAACCAGCTAGAGTGAATAATATTTGTCCCTGCTCCCACTGTGCTCCAACGACGTTGTTGGCTTTGTGTATCAATCAAAACGCGGGTTGTTGCCGCAGTTGCATTTTCTCCGTCCAAAATACGAACTTTGTAATCCGCCAGTTGGAAGTCCGCAATTTCGGGATAGTATGCAATTAATGCTTTACGGAGCGCAAGGTCAAGCGCATTGACTGGCCCATTTCCTTCCGCCGCAGTATGGACAATATCACCAGCAATTTCTAATTTCACCATCGCTTCGGATAGTGCCCCTCTGTCGCGGCGGTCTTCTACCAGCACAGTGAAGTCAATCAGCTTGAAGACGGGAGTATATTCCGGCTGAGAGCGATGCAAGCGGATAGCGATAGATGCCTCTGCACCTTCAAACACATATCCTACGTTTTCCAACAACTTGATTTCATCCAGCACCTTGACCGCTTCGTTAGTCGAAACATCCATGCCGAATTCTTCCGCTTTACTCATCACATTGCCGCGTCCGGACAAATCAGAGACAAGAATTCGCATTTCATTGCCAACCAGTGACGGGTCAATATGTTGGTAGCTATCCACATTACGGCGGATAGCCGCCACATGGATGCCTCCCTTATGGGCAAAGGCACTGCGTCCCACATAAGCCGCGTGTTCGTCCGGCGCAAGATTAGCAATATCGGCCACAATACGTGAGACGGCTGTCAAATTTTGCAGACTCAGTGAGGATACACAGGTATAGTTCATCTTCAACTGCAAATCTGCAATGATGCTACATAAATTTGCATTTCCACAGCGTTCACCATAACCATTAATCGTACCCTGCACCTGCCTAACACCACTGCGTACAGCAACTAAAGAATTTGCGACAGCTAGTTCACCGTCATTGTGTGTATGGATGCCTAGAGAAATATCCGGGAAAGCATCTTTTACCATACTGATGAACTGTTCGATTTCCCAGGGCATGGAACCGCCATTGGTATCGCACAACACAATCCAATCCGCGCCGCCATCCACTGCCGCCTGGATCGTATCCATGCCATATTCCATGTCAAGCTTCATGCCATCAAAGAAGTGTTCGGCATCGTAGATAACCTCTTTACCTAAAGATTTAAGGTATGCAAGGCTATCTTGTATCATCCGAAGGTTTTCTTCCGGCGTTGTTTGAAGCACCTCTGTTACATGAAGCATGGAAGTCTTGCCGACAACCGTCACAACAGGCGTTTGTGCCTCAACCAATGCAACAATATTAGGATCATCGGCTGGTTGGCTGTTCTTGCGGCGTGTGGAACCAAACGCTGTGATACGGGCATTCTTGAGTGGCATCTCTTTAACAGCGTGGAAATAGGCTACATCCTTAGGGTTAGAGCCAGGCCAACCGCCTTCAATATAGTGTACGCCCAAGTCATCCAGCATCCGTGTTACTTTAAGTTTGTCCGCAACAGAGAGGGAAATCCCCTCTCTTTGCGTACCATCGCGCAGGGTTGTATCGTAGATAAAAACCTGCATTTTAAGTCTCCGTAAGGACTGTTTTTACACGCCCATTATTGGCTTGCTCATATTCAATGATGTCTTCATCAAGACCAAGCAAAAAGCCCATTTGATCGACGCCATTGAGCAAACAGTACTTGGAAAATCCATCAATCGGGAAGTTCACCGCACGGCCATCTGGCAGGATAATTTGCTCGTCTTCCAGACTAACTGTAACACTTGTCGTCGGTTCTTCAGAGGCCAAGCTGATTAACTGTTGATGTGTTTCTTCATCGACAACAATAGGAAGCAATCCATTTTTTAGCGAATTACTGCGAAAGATATCCGCAAAATATGTGCTGACGACTGCCTTAAATCCAGCGCCCATCAAAGCCCATGGCGCATGTTCACGAGAGCTACCACAGCCGAAGTTATGCCCACCAATTAATACCCCAGCTTCACGATATTCTGGGCGGTTGAGTACAAAATCTGGTTTAGGTGAGCCATCATTTTCATAGCGCCAGTCGGAAAAACAGGCTTCGCCCAGTCCATTTTTATCGGTGACTTTGAGGAAGCGTGCCGGAATGATTTGGTCTGTGTCAATGTCATTCATTGGCAGAGGTGCCAGTGTAGCCGTAAATGTCTTTAAGGGTTCCATTACAGCATGATCTCTCTTTCCATCATTTTACGTGGGTCTGTAATGACCCCATTAACGGCGGTAGCAACAGCCGTTAATGGGCTTGCCAGGAAGGTACGCCCCCCCTTGCCCTGCCGTCCTTCAAAATTGCGATTGCTGGTACTCACGGCATATTCACCCGGCGCGAGTTGATCGCCGTTCATGGCAATACACATACTGCATCCCGCCTCGCGCCATTCTGCCCCTGCTTCGCGGAATATCCGGTCTAGTCCTTCAGCTTCTGCCTGAACCTTCACTTGTTGTGAACCGGGCACAACCATCATCCGCACATTTTCTGATACGCGATGCCCCTTAAGCATATCTGCCGCTTGCCGTAAATCGGAAATGCGCGAATTGGTACAGCTTCCTAAAAACACAACATTCACTGGTTGGCCGAGCAAACTCTGGCCCGGTTGCAAATCCATATAATGCAAGGCTTTGTCCAGCGCGACACGTTCGCTTACGTCATGCGCTTTATCAGGGTCAGGCACGCGGCCATCAATAGGCATACCCATACCAGGATTCGTACCATATGTAATCATCGGGGTTAAGCTGTTTGCATCCAGAATAACTTCCGCGTCGAAAGTTGCATCTTCATCAGATGGCAAAGTGCGCCAATCCGCAATCGCACGTTCCCACTCTTCGCCCTTCGGAGCATATGGACGCCCTGCAACATAATCAAAAGTTGTCTCGTCCGGCGCAACCATGCCAGCACGCGCTCCGCCTTCGATGGACATATTACAGATCGTCATACGACCTTCCATCGTCAAAGCACGAATAGCACTGCCCATATATTCAAAAACATAGCCTGTGCCGCCACCTACGCCGATTTTAGCGATTACAGCAAGGATAATGTCCTTAGCAACCACACCTTCGGCTAATTTACCGTCTACGCGAATTGCCATCGTCTGGGGCTTGCGCTGGAGCAAGCACTGTGTCGCCAGAACATGAGAGACTTCGCTTGTGCCAATGCCGAAGGCTAACGCGCCGAATGCGCCATGTGTACTGGTATGGCTATCCCCGCAGACGATCGTCATGCCCGGTTGCGTTAATCCTTGCTCCGGGCCGATAACGTGTACAATACCTTGATTTTCCGTACCAAGTGAATAAAGCGGAATACCAAAATCTGCACAGTTTTTCGTCAGGGTGTCAAGCTGTCTGGACGCTTGCATATCCAATACAGGGATGATTCCCGCCGCATTGCGTGGTGTCGTTGGGGTACTGTGATCCATTGTCGCAATCGTTCTATCCGGCCTGCGGACTTTTAAGCCCTTCTCCCGGAGCGTTGTAAATGCCT
>DAIMZF010000199.1:0-5126 GCA_036734085.1 Aggregatilineales bacterium | reverse complement strand
TGGACCTGAGGAGACTCGAACTCCTGACCTCTACAGTGCGATTGTAGCGCTCTCCCAACTGAGCTACAGGCCCTCATGTGAGTTCACAAATTTTAGTCTTGCCCCCTGCCCCTGTCAATGGACAAAAAAACGCGAACAGTGCTACACTATCATCGTCTAACGTTGTTTTTCGCCCACCATCCCCAAGAGTAACCTATGAAGCAGACTGACGCCCTCATTGAACGAATTGTGGAACTGAACGCGGCCTTTCAACGCCTGCACCTTGCACTAGAGGAGCCGCTTGGCCGCATTAAGCCCGGCCAGAGCCTACTGGTGCAAACCACCGATGCTATGCATCCTTATATGCGGGAGCAGTGGTGGCCGGTAAGCGTAAAAGGTGATTTTATCATCGTAGAGCGCCCCGTGAGTGAGACTTACAGCATCGGTCAAGTGCTGAACGTACTCGGCTATGTGGGTGAACCTTATCGCTTCCGCCGCAACTTAAAAAACGTCCTATTGATAGCCTATAACACCTTACCCACACCTCTATTGATGACCATTCCATGGCTTTTGGGCAATAAAATCAGCGTAACCCTGGTGCTGGCCGGGAGCGCACAGAACTATAGCACGCGCCACATTGACGAACGGGTGGAAATTATACTGGGTGATGAGGATTTTACGTGGCCGAACCAGGTCATGAATGCAGGCTGGGCTGACCAGGTGTTTGTTGTGGTAAATGAAGCAAACGAAGCAGAAAATTTCGCCCTCATCCACCAACGCTTCGAGCAAATCCGCGCCAGCATCCCGCCGAATTACCTGTTTGGGGTATACCGTCCGCACCTGCCTTGTGGTGCTGGGGCGTGTAGTGCCTGTTGGCTAGCACTGAAGACGGGTGATAAGCTCATCTGTACAGACGGGCCAGCATTTGACTTACAACAGACAATTAAATGAGGTGAACAGTGGGTGTTAAAGTGAAACATATTTTGATCGTATTGGGCTTTTTGTTGATGGTTGCGGGCGTACAAGCCCAGCAACTGCAGGTGGGGGGTGAGGCAGTGGTTTATGTGGAAGACCCTACCGGCTTGCGCGTCCGTTCCGCACCCGGTATCCGCAATACCGCGCTGACGAACCTGTTCACAGGCGACATCGTGACCATCATCGGCGGGCCAGCCAATGCTGACGGCTATGTGTGGTGGAACATCCGTACACGCGACGGTATCGAAGGCTGGTCGGTAGAATTTGCTGATGGCATCCAGACCTTAACGCCGCTTTCACCTACGCCCACACCGTTACCAACGTCCACCATCATGCCACAACTAACGACCACGCCAATGCCCATCATGCCGCAAGTAAACACCACCACCACGCCTTCCCCTACACAGTCGATTTATAACGCTGTGGTCGATGGCACATTGTTTGAAGCGTCCCCGTTTTTAGCAATTCCACTCAGGGGCCAAGTAGTATACAACCTTGTGTGGTCGCCCAGTTTAGCGCAAGTTGCGATTGCCGATACAAGCGGGAGTGTTGCTTTTCCCATCATTTTTAATTATCTAGATGATCTATATGGAGAATGGGATCCAGAATTCACCACCCCTGTTTTAATTAATGGGCCACTCGCAGAGCAAATACGCTTTTCGGTAGGGTATCCATTTGCGGAAATCTCCGGCCCGTCCGACCCATCCAACCTCGACTCACAAAAAGTACGGATGATATACGATTATATGATTTATCAAGTGGGGGGTACACGCAACGATAGACCTCTTGCTATGGAAGGTCTTCCTGACAATATTGAGTGGATAACGCCGCCAATCTTCCGGGTAGTTTCCGCCTGCGATGCGCCGGATGACCTCCCGATTATTACAGATGAGCAGGGCACGCTCCAGGCGGGCAACCCGGCACAGTTTACATATCCTGAGGGTGACATCCTATTTTTGGGAGATGGCAGTGGAGGCATCGCATGGGGGCCAGGCAACGCGCATGTGTTGCTGTGGTCGTCCGTAGATACCACGCCATCCGCGATAGACCAATTAACGGCCACAGGTACGGCGGAAGTATGGAACATCCAGACCGGCGAACTTCTGTTAACTGTGCCGCACGCCGCCCCGTATGAGTCCGACTGTGGCACAGAAGCACGCCCTGCCGCACTCGGGCTAGAAGCGGATGGCATACAGTTAGCAACCATCATCCAGACGGCCATCGGCAATTATGCCTTGCTTTGGGAAGTAGCCTCACTGGATTAAGCCGCTAACCAACGCGGAGAAAACGAAGGAAGGATAACATGGCAATCGAAATTACGCGCTCTGGCAAGAACAGCCTTGTGCTGGAAACTCCGGTGATGAACGCCGCCGGGACGTTCGGCTATGGGGAAGTCTACCGTGACGTTGTGAACTTTGATAAGCTCGGCGCGATTGTGACCGCCCCCGTTAGCTACGAAGCGCGCACGGCGGCACGCGGCACGCGGGTTGTGCCGATGGATTCTTCCGTGTTGGTGCATACTGGCTTACCGAATCCCGGCATTAATAAAGTTCTGCGGCAATATCGCAATTTATGGCAAATCCTCGCGTTACCCATTATTGTACATCTCATCGCAACCACCGACGAGCAGACACGCAAAGCCGCCGCCCGCCTGGATGAAGAAGACGGTGTAGACGCTATCGAACTTGGCCTGCGCGATGACATCACCTGGCAAGAGGCGTCACGTCTGGTCGGGAACGCCGTCACCAAAACGGAAAAACCGGTGATGGTGCGCTTGCCCGTCAGCGATGCCTATGAAATCGCGGATGCCGTCGTCGGGGCAGGCGCGAGTACGTTAGTCATCGCCGCACCGCCACGCGGCACCGCCCGCGACCCCCGCACGGGGAAATTAGTCAGTGGGCGGATTTACGGGCCTGTCGTCAAGCCGATTGTCCTCAATATGGTCGGGCACATCGCGCCCCGTGTGGATGTGCCCATCATCGGGGCAGGCGGCATTCATTCCGCGCAGGATGCGCGTGATTATTTAGAGGCGGGCGCGGTGGCCGTGCAGGTGGATTCTGCCATATGGCGCTCCCCCAAAGAGCTAGAGATTATCTCCCGTGATTTAGGGGGATACATCGTCACGCGCCATGCGGACGCCCTGCCGGATGAATGGCACAGGGGCATGGGCGACACAGAGAAGGATGAAATGCGGCGGCGAGCAAGCCGCACATAACGCTATGCATGTGGGCGGCCTGTGGGGACATGCTCGTTTAGTCCCTAGCGAAAACCAAAAGCGGAGTTTTTCACTCCGCTTTTTGAGTCTATGGCTTCCAGTTGATTTGCCCGGCGGCATCGGCTTTATCCTGCGCGTTGCGGCGGACATAACCCAAAATCAGATGCCAGTAATAATTCATCTGATAAATTGCCATGTGTGCTTTGTCCTTGCGTCGCTCGTGCAGGCGCTTATCGTCCAGCGCCAGCTTAAACACTTCGACGCATTCCGTATATAGCTGGAGCATGTTCTGGCCGAGTGCGGTCTCGTCGGTATCTTCATAGAACTTCACCAGCGCATACCACGAAAAGACGTAATCCCAGAAGGTTTCGTTCTCTAAATAGCGATGCTTCTTGACGGTAAAATCTACTTCATAAAAATTGGCGATGATGTCGTCTTCGATTTTCCGGCGGCGATTCTGCAATAAAAAGCTGTTGTTATCCATTACAATACAATCCCAGTGCTAAAGAACAATACAGTATCTCATTTCATTGTCAGTGATGGCGTAGGCTTTGTCAAACGGGGCGGTATCGCTATGGCATAACATGATTGCGCCAGCGATAAAATAGCGTTATAATGACACTTGTTGAACCTTTAGCAACCAACATCTATAGAGGCAACGTGATTTACTTCGGTCATAAAATACCCTTCTCACTGGCTATCCAGACGCATGACAACGGCGCGATAGTTCAACGCGCCTTATGACCGGAAATAACTAAGTCATCCATTAACTAAGTTTATAAACGGCTATGGGCGCGGAATTCCCTGTAGCCGTTTTTGATTCGCGTAACGCATCATAACAAGGTGGATTCCGCCCCCATGCCTTTATCACAACAGGAGATAAAGCACATGCACATCTTGAACTTGCATCACATCACCATCAACCATGCCGGGAATGAAATCTTCCGGGAGTTAACGTGGGCTATCGGCCACCGTGACCGTGTGGGGTTGGTGGGGCCAAACGGCGCGGGGAAGTCCAGCTTGTTAAAGGCGATTGTCGGCCAGGTGATACCAGATGCCGGGCAGATTATCGTCGCGCCACATATTGAAGTAGGCTATCTGCCGCAAGAAGTCACCTTGCCCCCTGCGGAAACATTGCTACAGGCGGCACTTGTCCCACCGCCCCGCCTTGCCCGCATAGAGGCGCAGATTGCCGCGCTGGAAGATTCGCTGGGATTGGCGGAAGTCTACGAAGACACGGAGAAACTGAGCGCCGCGATTGAGCAATTAGAAGTCCTGACGGTATTGTTTGATCAAATCGGCGGGGATAAACATCCGGCCAGAGTGAAAGAGGCTTTGTTCCGTCTGGGCTTTACAGAGGCCGACTTTGACCTGGCGACGGCAACCCTAAGTGGCGGCCAGAAGAAGCTGGTCGCATTGGCACGTTTAAGCCTTGCCAAACCGGAGTTAATCCTGCTGGATGAGCCGGACAATCACCTTGACCTCAGCGCCAAGCGACACTTAGAGGCGTTCATCACGGGGTACAACGGCGCGGTGGTCATTGTATCGCATGACCGCTATCTGCTAGATGAAGCAATAACAAAGATTGCTGAACTGGACGCGGGTAAGCTGACGGTGTATCACGGCAATTACAGCACCTACGCGACCGAGCGCGAACTGCAACGCCTGAAGCAACAACAGCTATATGTCGCGCAACAAAAAGACCTTGCACAGATTGAAGCCGCCATCGCACGCTTCGAGCTTTCCGCACGGCTCTATATTGACGAACGTTCCGCACGACAGGCACGAAGCCGCCGCAAAATGCTGGAACGTATGGAAGCCAACGGCGATATCATCGACAAAGTAACCGAACGCCGATTGATGGATTTGCAGATAGAAGGCGGGCGCGGGAGCCAAAAAGCTCTGGAGATTACCGGGCTGACGATGGGCTTTGACGATGACCTTATTCTATATGAAT
>DAIMZF010000198.1:0-5170 GCA_036734085.1 Aggregatilineales bacterium | reverse complement strand
TGCTGAAAGCTGATGAGGAGAGCGTGCAAGCGTGGATTTTGCTTGCACGACTAGCGAAAAAAGATAGTGATAAGCGCGATGCTTTGCTAAACGCGCTGGAATTTGACCCCGACAACGCCCGCGCTAAAGAGATGTTAAAAGCGATTGAGGGCGAAGGCCCGGGCGAGAAGAAAGACGAGCTTCTGCCGGGCATCAGCCGTAATATGGTCTACATCGGCGCGGGGGTCGCCCTCACGGTACTGGTTTTTGTGATTATCCTGCTAAGCCTTGTGGGGAGTAATAACGCCCGGCGTGCCGTCGCACAGCAGACAGAAGCCTTTCTGCCGACGCTGGTTGTCTTGGAGCAGACCGCCTTCCTCGTGACACAAACGCAGGAGGCCGCCGACGCTACCGCGACATTCTTCGCGGAAGTCTCCCCCACACCGACGCCAACCGTATTAAGCGGGTTACCCACCTTACCGCCTTCTTTAACGCCCACACCCACCATCACACCCACCCCTACATTACTACCGCCGCCGCCGTTTTCCGGTGCATTGGTTGGCGCACGCGGGCGCAACGCCCCCAACGAAGATTTAGAATTGGTGCGCTTCATCAGTGGTCAGTTCGAGCCACAGCCTTTATTCAGCAATCAGCGTGAAGGGCGTCAATTACAGTTGTTCCCAAGCGGCAATAACTACATCTATATAGAATATAATCGGGATAGCTTCACCGATCGCATCGTTAATTACAACACGTTCACCGGCGAGACAACCCTCATCTCCCCCATTCTGGAAGATGAGCCATTCGACAGTGCCGAGATGATTAATCTTTCGCAGGATGGCTCATTTTTAACGTTTGTCGCTACGCCGTTTGGCAGTAGTTCGGCGGCGGTGTATCTCTATAGCTTCCAGACTGAGCGCACCGTCCGCATGACGTTTGATGATGCTGTTTACAGCTATCCGGTCATAGAGCCGAACAACTCGCGGATTGCGGTTGTGCGGCAAATCACCACCGGAGAGAACGCCGGGACAGATCTTGTGCTCATCGACATCGCAACCACTATTCCAGCATCATTGACCACTGACCGCGATAATCTGATTGAAACTTATCCGCGCTGGTCGCCGGATGGTCTATTTGTCTTCTATGCCGCCCGTCCACAAGGCTCACAGACGCACAATATTTATCTTGTCTCGCCCAGTAATCCGGGCACTGGCCTACTGCGGATAGAATCACCCGGTAACGACATTCTGCCCATCCCCGACCCCACCGGGCAATATCTGGCTTTTGCCAGTAACCGCGATGGTCGGTACAACGTCTATCTGTTTAATCTGGTGACAACAGAGATTGTCCAGCAGACCATCGGAGGCAACATAGACGAATACCCGTCAGACTGGCGGTAATGCGGCGATGACTCAACCAGCACTGGCAAAGAATAAGAAGACCAAGCTCACGGCGGAGAAGCGTGCCAAGGCGCTCCTCCGCAAAGGACAAGCCGCCTTCAAAAGAGGGGACGCCGCCCGCGCTCATCTGTTGTGGCAACAATCGGCATACATCAACCCTAAAGATGTGATGGTGTGGCTGGCTTTATACCGGGTCGTCACAACGGATGATGACCGCCGTACCTGCCTGGAAAACGCGCTCCGTCTGCGCCCCGACCCGCAAATCGCCCAACAACTAAAAACACTCAACAAGCTAAAGCCACGCCTGGCCGACCCCCAAGCGAACGCCCCACAAAAACCCGCAGGCCGACCGAGTATGGCGCGGCGGGTTTTGCGGGTGCTGATGTCTGGGACGGTGATTGTATTGTTGTTCATCTTTGGGCTTTTTGTAGGAATGATGCTCAATACCTGGCTGGGGGGTTAGTCCTCCTGTAGACCGCTTAAATAGCCAGAAAGCCAGCGCATGGTATCAATGGCACTGTGTGGCGACTGTTCCCCTGAAAGCAACTGCCGCTCAATGTCTTCTTCACGTCGGATGAGGGTCGCTTTACTGCGATTTTCCGCCGTATCGGTGATGAGTTCCGCGAGTTCACGTAGATTCTTCGCCAGGATGTTGCGCTCGTCCAGCGTGAGTTCTGTGCCGCGTGCGGACAGTTCATCACGCATGGTTGTCTGGTCAAAGTAAGGATGATGACGATTATCGAAAGAATCCGCAAAGGCTTGTAACACGCTATATGCCGTGCCGATGGCATCCGCAAATTCCTCTAAAGAGCGTTTACCCATCAACTTGCGGAGCGCCAGCATGGTTTGCGCGATAGACCGTGCCCAATCCAGTGCCTTTTTGCCTTCCAAGGCTTTATCCCACGCTTGCAGACGCGCCACCACTTGAGCGCGGGCATATTCCCGCCACCACGCCACAACCTGATTACGTGTAGTGTTGCTCCACGCCACACGCTCACTCACAACCGCTAACAATGCGATTTGCTCGGCATCATCTGTCAGGGCTTCGATATGGGCGACCACCCGCCGCGCAGTAATCTTGGCGATGAGGTCGCTTTTGGCGCTCTCCGCTAATTGCAAAAGACGTTGTAAGACCGGGAACGGGACAACTAAGGCGTGGTTCTGTTGCAAGGAACGCGCCACTTGCTCCGCTAAGCGCAAGCTCACTTCGCCCTTCCATTGGTGCACCTGCACGACACTCAACAATGTGTCCAACGCGCCTTGCTGGTCAAACAGGTTTATTTCCTGCAAGCGACGCATGACATCCGTGATGCTCTCACCCGTAACACCCTCTGCCGAGAGTACCGCCACCAGCAAGCCCGGTAAATCCGACGGGTTAGGTAGATGAGTGGCAACTTGCAGGAATAAATCGCGCTCATCCACGCTGATGATGTGCGTCATCAGCACTTTGACCGACTCCACCGGGAGCCAATCGCGCCCGCTTGCGATGAGTCCGTGAATAAGGGTATCCGGCTGTAGCGATTCCGGCAGATGCGAGAAGTCTTCCAGCACATGCAACCCCCACAGATAATCAATCTGCGGGGGCGCAAAGACCGCCGCCGCCCGCCGATTGTGCGGAGCATCCGCGAGCGCCCGCGCCAACAAAATCAAAGAGACTTCGCGCCCGGTTTCCATCGTGTCGCGCACCGCATCCAGTTCATATTCCCGCAGGGCATCACCGATAGGCGCTTCCATATTCGCCAGCAATTGGGCATCCTCTAACAAGCGCAGGGTCACATCCGGCGCACGCCGCGCTGTGAAGGTCACCAACCGCCGCCCAAGTTCACCGTCAGTATGCGTCAGGGGCATAGCGGCCAGGACGCCATCATGCAGGACATTTTGCAATTGATAGCCGGGCGGCTCGTTGGCGATGAGCTTAATCCATGTCATCACTGTTTCAGCGTCCGGCTCATGTTGCAACACAACCCCCATCGAGATAACCGCCGCCCAGTGTAACAACGGCAACCAGCCCTCGTCATTTTCATCCAATAACAATGTGCGGATGAAAAAATACACCGCGTCTGGCTCATCACTCAACATCAACTCTAGCTGATGCTTGATCTGCGCGGTAATGACCTCTTGGTTACGCATCAATCCACCGAGTATCTCCACCGCTTCTATATCGCGCTCCGCTAAAGCCACACGCAGGATATACTCCGCGTAACGACTGAGCAACGCTTCCGTCTGTGGCGGGAACTCTTGCAGGACGGTTTTAATCATGGCAGGTTCAACTTCCGCGCCGACTGTCACCAGCGCATCCAACCGCAGGCGCTGGGCTACACGGTCTAGCCCACCTTTAAGCGTGTAGCCGTCCATGATTTGTGATGCTAACAACTCCATCGCGCGCAGGTCGGTCACAAACGCTTTAACGTCGCCCTTCCACATCGTACGGAGGCTTTCCACATACGGAAGGTTTAATTCTTCGCCCTGTGGATAAATATCCTGTGCAACATCCAACACCCAGCGCGTTGACTCGGGTGCATCCTCATCGGTGAAGACAATGGCGGCGCGGTTAAGTGGCACGTTGTTAACATTGGTCGTGAAGGTTACATCCGGCCTGGCGGGAGAAGGCAAAAGCATCATGATGCTTTGCACAAAATTAAGCCTGGCGTTTAAATCTGCCGGGAAGCCACGCACCAGCAAACCGCGCTCGTGCAGGGCGGCGGCCAATACACGCAGTAACGCATCAAAGTCACCGTATTCATCTAACAAATGGCTGAATAACACCATGCGCTTGTCGCTCGTCCATGTAGGCGCAGGCGGAATTTTTAAAGGTGGCAAGAGGCCGTCATCTGGCAATGCCGCCGCCGATACTTCGGTCAGTTCCACCAGCGCCGTGATATTACCGGCCAACATTTGAAGCACATCACGCGGAATAAGCACATGTTGATAGATGGGACGTTCCGGGTCGGCATCCTGATAAATGGCACGCGCCAAAAGCAGATTGCCTTCCGGCCCGGCAAATAAGCCGACAGCTTGCGTTGCCGCCGCCGTGCCTGCGTGCATTGGGTCAAGTGCGATTAAGCCCTGCCACATGAGGGCGTCTTGTGCGGAAAGCCCGCCACTGGCGGCCAACAAACCCAACCCGCCGCCGTTTTGCACACCATCCGGCGGGCGACGCCCGATGATGAGATGGTTTAGTGTATCGGTATCAGACGACATAATTATCCTATGCTCATCGTTAAACGTTGGTTATTGTCTCAGACGAAAAGCAAACCGACAAGCATTGTGTCACAGCTTTTTACCGGGCACTTTTGATGTTATTTTTAGCTATGAAAATGTGGCAACACATCCCGGGCGATTAACTCCAACCCGTCGATGTCGTCTAAATCTATCCATTGGAGCATCAAACGCTGGAGTCCTACTTCCGCCAATTTGTTGATTGCTTCCACCCATGCGCCCGCCGTGCCGACAATAACACCACGCTCCAACAAAGCATCTGCACCATTGGGGCTACGTGCCGCAACCTTCTGGGCGAGGTCGGCATCATCCCGCCCGAAGACCGTACCCACCATCATAGACCGTTTCACATCACCGGGTTGGCGGCCACGTTCTACGAGATATTGATCGAGCAACGCCCCGCGCTCCTTGTAAGTCGGCAGGGGTAAATAGACCGCGTTCCATTCGTTAGCATATTGCGCCACCATCGGCAGGGTTTTTTGTGGCCCATTACCCCCAATGAGGATTGGCGGCCCGCCTTTACGTGCCGGGCGCGGGAGCAATTGTGCATCTTCGAGGGAAAAATGCTCACC
>DAIMZF010000197.1:0-5174 GCA_036734085.1 Aggregatilineales bacterium | reverse complement strand
GCACAGGCCGCGTAAACTGTTTACGACCTGTGCATGGTTTAGTTCCGCTCAACTGACTAAGGTTTGCTGGGTGGCTGTTGACGCTCCCTGCCGCGTAGGAAGAAGAACAACACTAAAAGTATCAGTAATCCACCCCCGCAGATGAACGGCAGATAGTCCTGTACTTGCTCTGTAAAGCTCGCACCCGGTTGGCTGTCTTCCACTTCCACGATGGCGACGGGCGTTACGGTGGGCACTGGGGTATCTGTGACGGCTTCCGCAGTGAGGGTGGCTTCTGCGTCGGATGTGGCTTGTGCTTCCAGCGTTTGACCGATTTGTGTACTTTCCGCGTCGAATGTGGCTTGTGCTTCCAACGTTTGGCCGATTTGTGTGCTTTCCGCATTAAAAGTCTCGGTAGCGGCGTCGGCAGTTGCTAAATCGTCAACGGCGGCTTGTGCGACGAATGTGCCTTCAGACTCGATGGTGGCCTGTGCGTCTGCTGTGGCCTGTGTATTTAATGTTGCTTCTGCGCTGAGTGTACCTTGTATGTTGCGCTCCGCGACGGCGGTCTGGGTGGCTCGCGCCGCATCAAACATCGCGTTGGCGGTGGCGGTACTCTGGGCATCCAGTGTAGCGGCGGTGTCCATCAGTAATTGGGCATCAACGGTGTTAATCGCGTTTTGTGTTGCCTCGCTTTGTTGGGCAAGCTCGGCGTCGAGGGTGGCCTGTGCGTCAAGCTCATTCTGGGCGTCTGCGGTAGCTTCTGTGTCCAGTGTGGCTTGCGCGTCTAATTGTGTTTGCGTATCGAGGGTGGCTTGTGCGTCAAGCTGTGCTTGTGTGTCGAGCGTCGCCTGTGCATCAAACGCGGCTTGTGTATCGATAGTCGCTTGTATGTCGAGCGTGGCCTGTGTATCAAGTTCCGCTTGTACGGTCTGTGTGGCGGCGGCACGGGTCGCACTTAATGCGCCGAAGCCATCCAATGCAGATTGAATTGCCGGAGATTGTGCGCTAACCGTTGCCGCAATATCCAGCGTGGGGATAATTTCCGTAGGTGTCGGGAAATCCGTCGCTGTGGGTACGGGCGTTAGGGTTGCCGTCGGTGTTATGGTCGGGACTGGGGTAACTGTGGGCGGCGGACTGATGTTGATATTGAGTGTTTGTGTCTGTGTGGTGGCTTCGCCGCTTGCCGTGATGACTGTCGTGCTGAACTCAAAGTCTCCGCCTGTGCCGAACACATCAAACACGTTAAAGGCGGTGCTGTATGGGGCTTCGCTGACTTCCGCGATTGTCTCGCCGTCTACCGCATACACTACGCGCTCGATGGGTGTTTGGGTATAGGTCGCGTTTGTACGAAGCGTGATTTCTGTTGTTAGGGGCAAAATACCGCTAAGGCTACCGTCTTCTGGCAGGCCATCCACGCTAAATTCTGAGGGGAGGGAGGCGATCTCGAAGCTGAACGATTCCGTCACAAAATCGCCGGTGCTGTCTGTGATGCTCAGGGTCGTATCAATCACACCCGGTGGCAGGTCACGCGGACTAACGCCGATGATAACGACTTCTTCGCTGATGTCTGTTGCCAGGTCGCCTGCTTCGGCGGGGATGTTGTCGTCAATGCGGATGTCCAACGGGCGATCATCAGCTAAGATGTTAAATGTAAACGTTGTGATGTCTCGCAGGGGGGCGCTGGGGGCTTCTGGCAGGCGGATAATGGGCACGGGAATAGGCGCACGTAACACAGCGTCGTCGGTGTTGGTTGCGCCGCGCGGTGTCTGTGCGCTCAACGACAGACTGTATTCCGTGCCATCCAGCGCCAACGGAGCATCCAGCGTGATGATGTATTGTGTGCGGAGCAACCCGGCAATCTCGGTGTAAATGGTGGTCAGGTTCTCCGGTGAGGGGCTTTCGTAAAAGCGGCCATTGGTCGCGTTTGCCAGGTCTTCCAGATAGGTGCGGTCAGCGCCGAAGCCTAAGCCGATGGTATACACCGGCACACCGCGCACCTGTGCCGTGCGGAGGGCTTCCACGCGGGAGGTCGTGCTAGCAGGGAGTACTGCGTTATTGGCATCCACACCGCCGAATTCTGAACCATCGCCAAGCAAGATAATTGTGCGGCGCTGATTAGGCGCGGTGAGCGCTTGCTCAATAGCGCGCAGGCTTCCGTCATAGAGTGCGGTCTGCCCACCAAAAGCGAAGGTAGCAATCGTGCGGCGCAGAGTGTCTTTATCCGTTGTAAAATCCTGCACGAGCCGTACTGTGCTATCAAACGTCAGGATGGCGACACTATCATTTTCGCCCAGATTTTCCACAAAGAGCGCGGCGGCCTGACGTGCGCGTTCGATGGGTGTTCCTGCCATACTACTACTCGTATCAATCATCAACACAACGGAAATGGGCAGGTCGTCGTCGGTGACATTTTCCACACGGACGATACGTGCCTGTTCCGCAAGTTCGCCGGATAGCGTGAAGTCTTCGAGGGTTAAGCCGGGCACTTGCTGACCGAAGGCGTCTACCACATTGACGGTAATCGTGGCATTAGGCAAATCCACAGCATTGATTCCAGTGATGGTTAATACGGGTGCAGGGATATCTTCCTCATCCTGGCCGCGTGTCATCGCCAGGACGGGTATAACCAGTAAGAAGATAAAGCAGGCAAAAAATAGCTTATTTTTCACAGAATAATCCCCCGATGGAGCAAGCAGAATGAGTCGGTGCAGTGCATGCCTCAGATTGCTACCAAGTGTAACGTGTTTTGGCTGGAAAGAAAAATAATTCGGCCTTGCCAAGCACGAAGAAAATATGATATATTTTGCACACGGTGCGTTGCACCTTATACACCATGCGGGTGTAGTTCAGTGGTAGAACGTCTCCTTGCCAAGGAGAAGGTCACGAGTTCGAATCTCGTCACCCGCTACAAAAAGTCTCGGCCTGGCCGGGACTTTTTTGTTGTTTTATCCCCAAAATTTAACCACAGTAAAAAATATCCTTCTTAAAAATGAACATCAAGTAATAAAACTGGAAAATTAATTTTAAAATCCAACAAAAGTTACAGTACAATGCTGTTAAAAGGTTTATACTCCGTGTACAAATCGAGAAAGTATTCATTAAAGAGGCAATTGTCATGACTCACATTATCACTAGCTTGTGCCTGCGCGATGGCGCTTGTGTGGAAGTCTGCCCGGTGGAGTGTATTATCCCTGGTCAACCGGAAAATGAATGGCCGTGGTATTTCATCGACCCGGATACCTGCATTGACTGTGGCGCGTGCATCCCGGAATGCCCCTACGAGGCTATCTTCATTGAAGAAGAAGTGCCTGCGGATTACGAAATGGCCGAAGGGCAAGAGCGCATCCCGTTTGATACCAAAGAGCGTATCGCACACAGCAAGGGCGAAGTGATTGACCTCACGGTAGATATTCAGCCCAACTACGACTTCTTCTCCGACGGGCCGGGCTACGACGCCGCCGGTTAAACATTCTTCATACAAACAAACACCTACTAACAGGGCGCTTACTTGCGCCCTGTATGCGTTATTGAGTCAGCCGAGAACCCGCCCATGACCGAGCCGCAACTTACCCGCCGACAGTTATTCGCCCTTTTAGGCATGGGGGGCGTGGTCGTGGCCGGAACATGCTCCGGGTTGACGATCCTTGCCATCCTCGCCGCACGAGAGCGCAACCCACCCGCGCCGCGTGTAGTACAAATCACCGCTACGCCACCCCCCACACCGGATTTAACCTTTCCGAATCTCATCCGCCGGGAAGCATGGGGCGCACCGCCGCCTAATCATTTCGCACGCAATGAAGGCGGTTTTTACGATGCGGACTTCAACCCGACCGGCTGGTATACCTACGCCGAACCACTAGCCACACGCTATCAAATAGTGGTTGTGCATCATTCCGTGATTAACGAGGGCAATAACACGGAATCGCTCCGGCAGATTATGACGACGCACCGTGACCAACGCGGTTGGGCGGATGTGGGTTATCATTATCTTGTTGGGCAGGATGGCGGTGTGTATGAAGGGCGGGTGTTGGGCGCACGCGGGGCGCATGTGGCCGGGTTTAACACCGGGAGCGTGGGCGTTTGCCTCATCGGGGATTACACGGCAGACGTTCCACCCGTCGCACAGATTAACGCCGCACGGGAGCTAATTCTGTGGTTAGCGGGCGCGTTGCGCTTAACACATATCGCCGCGCATAATGATTTTAACCCGGATACACAATGTCCGGGCGATTATTTAGCGCCCTATGTGGGCGCATGGGCACAGGCCGCAGGGTTAAGTGTGGGACGTGGCGGGTATGTGCCGCCCACGTGATACCATCTCTGCAAATGATGCCTGTCATGCCTTCGTATCATCCTCAGCAACGGACGGATTTTTGCGGCGTTGGAAGTAATGCCCCTCGTACTCACGCCCGTGTTCAGCGCGGACGTGTGCCCAACCTTCCGCCTCGTATTGTGCGACAATCTGCCGCAGGCCGTGCTCCGTCACATCATACTGATGCTCTCTGTTGTAATCTCCTATGGTGAATGTTTCAATACATACTGTCGCAGTCATCTTGCCATAATCAATGTCACAGTACATATAGCAGTACTCTAAATCGGGTTGCATCAGATGTTCGTCTTGTGGACGGATTTTATCTGCTGACATGGCAGGTTGCTCCTCTAAAAATGGATATGTTCCACGATTAACCCGTGCGCGGACGATACATCCACCACGCCGAACTTAAACTGTCCCTGTGGTGTGACCACCGCGTACTGATTATCCACCCACGCGATAAACCCTAACTTCCCACGCGGCGCAAGCGGTGACTCATATACGACAGCATCATCAATCCAGAATGTGACGCCATCTTGCCGCCATTCCAGCGCGTAATCGTGCCAATCCTGCGGGATGTGCTGTGCGATAAGGTGTTCGCTGACGTTCAGTGATTGTTGCGCTATCGGCCACAGTGCCCGATAAACCATCGGTACACGCATCAGCAGGAAGCCTAACGGCGCGGTTGGGAGCAGAGCCAAAAAACGCCAATTGGCGGCGTCGATTGTGGCACACTTCCAGCCATAGCCGGGCACATCCCGCGCTAGCGCCATATTATTCGGCGGTGCGCCGTAGAAGAACCACGCCGCTTTCGGCAGACGCACACCGCGCTCACCCGGCACAAACGGATGATTCCAGAAGCCAAAGCCCGCCGTGCCGA
>DAIMZF010000196.1:0-5201 GCA_036734085.1 Aggregatilineales bacterium | reverse complement strand
GATAAAACCGGGCATGTAGTGCTTTATGCACGTTTGTATCGTATGTTTTTTCCAGTCTGCCAAAATGATAGCGATGGCTACCGCGACCAGTGGTGTCGTGCCCATCGTGAGTTTTGCTAGCGATGCCAACCCTATCAGTAGACCTAATACCACGCCTTGCCACAGGGAAGGTCTGCGCGCGAAAACCAGACTGCGCCACACCAGCAAATTAGCAAACACCGCCGCGAAAGGGTCGGCGAGTGCCATGCGTTCGTAAAACACGGTATACGGCAAAATTGCGTAAATGCCCAGCGCAATCAGCCCTGCGGCGCTACTATGCAACATGCGCCCAATCTGGAATATCGTGGCACCGCTTATTAAAACAATGATAGCAATGGCAAGTCGCCCGGTGACAATCTGGGTGGATGGGGCACTTTCAAACAATCCCAACCAGTAGTACGTTAACACCTTGCCCATCGCAAATGAAACCGGATGTTGATCAAAAGACCAGACATATGTCCCACGAACAATATGCAAGCCTTCATCCGCATAGGGTAACTGCGCGGTGATGTTGTAGCTACGCAGTAGAAACATGAGCAATAAAAGTGCTGGGGCAATTATCAGTGTTACTTTATGGTGTTTTGCCATCTATTCTGCCAGTTTTGCTTATCCATCATTGGGCTTAGTATAGTGGGTTAAAATTTCAAGTCAATACAATTTAAAATCAGTGATATAAAATTGTCAGATAAAGTAAGCGTAATAAGTCACTTAGTTGCACAAAGGGACTCAATGGACGAGCGTCAAATCAATCAGGGCGACATTTACTGGCTTAACCCCCAAAACCCCCAAAACACGGAAGCCGTCATCGCGCATCCGCATGTGGTCATCCATGCGGATAGTGAAAGCGTGACAGTGTGTGCGCTGACATCCAACCTCAACAAAGTGACCATGCCCGGTAATCTATTGTTGGAGATTGCCGAAGGTAATTTATCCCGGCAGAGCGTGGTTGAAGTATCCAAAGTGCTGACCGTACCTCAAGAGCAGGTCGGCGAATATATCGGCACACTGAGTCAAGCGCGTGTAAAACAAATATTCGCAGGCATACGCTTTGTACAGACTTCATTCTTCTCCCGCCATTAACGCCAGAAGACCATCTCAATAAACTGGCTGATGTTTGCTGTCTTTATCTTTGCCATGTTACACTTGCCTCACAATCACTTCCTACAGAGGAGCTAACAAGATGAAGACGCGCGCGGCTGTCCTGTATACGATGGGACTAGAGACACCTTACGCCCAGACGACGCCCTTAGTTATCGACGAGGTGACACTGGGCAAGCCCAATCATGGCGAAGTGCTGGTGGAGATTGTCGGCGCGGGACTGTGCCATTCTGATTTGTCGGTCATGGATGGTTCGCGTCCGCGTGTGATGCCGATGGTGATGGGGCACGAAGCAAGCGGCATTGTGCGCGAAGTTGGCGCGGGTGTGGTGGACTTTGTGCCGGATGACCACGTTGTATTCAGCTTTGTTCCGGTATGTGGGCGTTGTGTGTACTGCGCTTCCGGGCGTGGGGCGCTGTGCGAAAACGGCGCTCGTGCCAACACCGCCGGGACTTTATTAAGCGGGGCGCGGCACTTCACAGATTCGCAGGGCAGGGCGTGCCATCATCATCTAGGGGTATCCGCCTTCTCTCAATTCACCATCGCCGCGCAGGAATCATTGGTGAAGATTGACCCGGCCTTACCACTGGATAAAGCCGCGCTCTTTGGCTGTGCGGTGATGACGGGCGTCGGCGCGGTCTTTAATACCGCACGGGTAGAGCCGGGTACAGGTGTGGCCGTGTTTGGGATGGGCGGCGTTGGTTTGAGTGCAGTCATGGGGGCGCGGGCGATTGGCGCTTACCCCATCATCGCCGTTGACCTGCTGGATGACAAGCTCGCTTTGGCGCGGGAAGTCGGGGCGACGCACACCCTTAACGCCAGTAACGGCTCTCCGGTGGAGGCCATCCGCGACATGACCGGCGGCGGTGCGGAAACGACGTTCGAGAGCGTTGGTCACGAGCGTGTGCTGGTGCAGGCTTACGAAGCCACCCGGCGCGGCGGCACGACCGTCAGTATTGGCCTGCCGCACCCCAGCCGGATGTTTAGCGTGCCCGCCGTCAGCATCGTGGGTGAGGAACGCACCATTAAAGGGTCTTACATGGGGTCGGCTGTGCCGCGCCGCGACATCCCGCGTTACATCAGCATGTATCTGGCCGGGATACTGCCCGTTGATAAGCTCCACACCCATACTCTGCCTCTGGATGACATTAACATCGGCTTCGACCGGCTGGCACAGGCGCAAGCAGTACGGCAAGTGATACGGTTTAGCTGATATGGCCGATAACACACACATCACACGCGATCAATACCCGCACTTTTTAGCCATCCCTACCCGGTGGATGGACAATGATATTTACGGTCATGTCAACAACACGCTGTACTACAGCTTTTTTGATACGGTCATCAATCACCATCTGGTTGAGGCGGGCGGACTGGACATCCATCACGGAGAGGTGATAGGCCTGGCGGTAGAAACCCAATGCCAGTTCATGCAACCGTTAGCCTTCCCGGATGTGATTGACGCCGGGCTACGTGTGGCTAAACTGGGCAATTCCAGTGTGCGCTACGAAGTCGGCTTGTTCCGGCAGGGGGAAGCCAGCATCGCGGCGGCAGGGTACTTTGTGCATGTCTTCGTCAATCGGCAGACACGCCGCCCCACGCCTATCCCGCCAGCCATCCGCAGTGCCTTATCCGCGCTGATGACCCACCCGTAATCCTACGGATTAATGACCACCATCTTAATTTCGGTCATGTCCTCAGCCGCAAATTGTGGCCCTTCACGCCCGACGCCAGAATTTTTATTGCCGCCATAGGGCATATGATCCACGCGGAACATAGGCACATCGTTGATGATAACGCCGCCGACGTGTAACCGTTCCACTGCCCGTAGCGCCTTCGCCAATTGCGGCGTATACACTCCGGCTTGCAGGCCAAACTGGGAGGAATCGACGGCGGCCAGCGCATTGTCATAATCCTGATACGGGATGAAGTTCACGACCGGGCCGAACACCTCACTACACATCAAATCCAGATGGTCGGGCGTGTTTTCCAGAATGGTTGGCTGGAACATGCGCCCATCGGCCTTGCCGCCCGTCAAAACAACCGCGCCCTGTCCGACGCCTTCCTGAATCCACGTTTGCAAACGCTCGGCGGCAACATCCGTGATGAGCGGCCCGATCTCGGTTGCGTCATCCAGTGGGTTTCCCATCACAAGGCGCTGTGCGCGTTCAATAAGCCCAGCCTTGAGCGCTTCCGCAAGTGACTCGTGCGCGTAGATGCGCTGAACGCTGATGCACACCTGCCCGCTATAGGCAAAACTCCCCGCCGTTAGCCTGTCTATCAACTGTGGCGTGATGGGCGTGCCTTCATCAATGATGACGCCCGCGTTGCCGCCAAGCTCAAACGTGGTGCGGCGTAACCCGGCGATGCGGCTAATCTGATGGGCAATAGCGGGGCTTCCTGTAAACGAAATCATATCCACCTGTGCGGAGGTCGTCAGCCAGTGCCCGACATCCGCATCCCCTGTGATGACCTGAAACGCGGCGGGCGGCAACCCGGCATCCAGCATAATTTCCTGCAAACGCAGTGCGGTCAGTGGCGTAGTCGGTGCTGGTTTTAGCACAATCGGGCAACCGACAGCCACCGCCGGGGCGACCTTATGCGCGACCAGATTCAGCGGGAAGTTAAACGGCGTGATGGCGGCGACAACCCCCACCGGAACGCGCACATAGTAACCGACCTTGCCGACGCCATCTTTGGCCGCATCCATACGGATTGTCTCCCCGCGCAGGCGACGTGCTTCATCGGCGGCGAAGGTGAACGTTTCAACTGACCGATTCACCTCTCCGCGTGCATAGCGCAGGGGTTTTCCGCTTTCACTGGCGATAAGCCGCGCGATGTCATCCGCATGGTGTTGAATTCCATTGGCCGTCGCGGTGAGTAGGCGCGCTTTCTCGTGCGCGGGGAGGGCGGCGAAATCCGCTTTGAAGTCTGCGGCGCGGGTGATGGCGGCCTGCACATCGGACTCGGTGAAATCCGGGACTTCACCGAGAATAGCATCGTTATAGGGGTTATAAATGGTCGTCATGGTGGATAAATCATCTCCTAAAAATAGTCATCGTCGATGACGCTGAAAAAATAGACTGATTGACCTGTTTTAAAGCGCCGTCCGCAGTTTCCACAATTCCGGGAATAACTCCGATTCCACGACGCTTTTTAGATAGCCCACGCCGGACGTGCCCCCTGTGCCGCGCTTAAAGCCGATGATGCGCCGCACGGTTGTAAAATGCCGGAACTGCCACTGCTTGAATGAATCTTCCAAGTCCAGCAATTTTTCCGCAAGTTCGTATAGCTCCCAGTATTGGGTGGTGTGCTGGTAGACGGTCGTCCATGCTGTCTCGACGCTGGCATCATAGCCATAAGGTTGTGTCCAGTCGCGCTGTAACAACGTTGGCTGAATGTGGAAGCCGCGCCGCGCTAACAGGCGGATGGCCTCATCATAGATGGAGGGTGCTTGTAGCTCCTGCATGATTTGTGTGTACTGCTCCGGCTGATGTTGGAAGGGTCGCGTCATCGTGGGGTTTTTGTACCCCAGAATAAATTCAATCTGGCGATACTGGAATGACTGAAAGCCGGACGCATGGCCCAAATAGCCCCTGAACTGGCTGTATTCGCTGGGCGTGAGTGTGGAAAGCACCGTCCATGCGGAGACTAACTGCTCCATGATGCGGCAGACCCGCGCCAACATCTTAAAGGCGGGCGGTAGGTCATCCGCCGCGATGTGCAGGCGGGCGGCGCGGAGTTCGTGCAGGATGAGCTTCATCCATAACTCGTTCGTCTGGTGCTGGATGATGAACAGCATTTCGTCGTGATGGTCACTCAGGCGGTGTTGGGCGTTCAGCACCGTGTCCAACGTCAGATAGTCGCCGTAGCTCATGGAATCGCTAAAGTCTAGCTTGGGCGCTTCGCCCGGTTGTTGGGTGTCATCCATGCGGAATAGTCCTCTTTTATTTGCTGGTTTTGCCATAAAAACATTTGAGATACGCGCCTTCCGCAAAGCCGATGGGGTGGTCTATGGCGTGGAAGGTGCGCTGAAGTTCTGTCACCGGGCGGCCTATCGCCTG
>DAIMZF010000195.1:0-5217 GCA_036734085.1 Aggregatilineales bacterium | reverse complement strand
CCGGTGTTTGATAGGGCGGAGACCCGCGCTGTAGAATCGCCGCGTCGGCGGTGTGCGAGAAAACTTTATGTTTAAACTGTTATTTTATGATCTGATAAATCAAACGTACATAAATGTAAAACTAAGCTTGTCCAACAAGGGTTTTTCTATTTACCGCATATTTGCCCATTTTTACAAACTGTGCATAATGGAAAGTGATCGAAATGTAGTGAATGGAGACTGAAATGCCTATCAACGTCTACATCCCATGGAAGATCATCGCAGCTAGTCCAGATATGATGGACATTACTTTCAATAACCGTCGTTTCCCCTTTACCTGGCGTTCATCATTAGCAATATCAGTGTATGAACCACCGCAAGACGAACTCCCCGCACCACTTTGTGGACAAAAAATCAGTTTTGTCAAAGTGACTTGTTCCTTGACTGGATATCAGATTAACGGAAGTGAGAGCGGCGGGCAAGTTACTTTCGGCAATATGCCTATTGAAGAAGTGACACGGCTAGCAACAGAATACTTAGGGTGTTATGGTGCTTTGTTAAACGTAGCATTTTTCCCGTCCGGCAGAGGATTTGTTAATTTAACTGATGCTCCTAATGTTTCTCAATTACCGCTCATACTCGATTTTACGCCCAAAAACCGCGAACTGATACGCAGTATTACCGAAGGTGGTGAATTGCTAACGGGTTCATCGCGCAGTATTGGTATTGATGAGAGCATGACGACTACCGACAAAAACGAGACTACCGTTGGGCTAGAGGCTGGCTACGAGAAAGCCGGTGTTAAAGCAGTAGGTAAGATTGAACATACATGGGGCACAACTACAGAAGATAAGCGCGGCCTGACATTGGGGGAGGGCGAGACAAACACATCTAAACGAGTACATTCTACAACGATGGATCAACTCTACTCACTTTTAACAGGCTATCATACCGGTACGAACCGCGCCACAGTGATCATGCTGGCACGTCCCGGTACCATGCAACCAACTGATCGTCGCACGTTTGCACAAGGCCTACGCATGCTAGAAGGTATACAAGATTTTGTATTCGTTGTCTCTCGTCCAGAAGATCAAGAAAGCCTTTGCATCGAGGCTTCCCTACACACCGGTCATTATCCTGAAGCAACTGAATTAGTGGGTGAAACGGAAACCAACGTGAGGAGACCCTTTACCTTTAATGTGACTGCCCGCGTTAGAGGTGGTTCAGAAGGTTTATTCAGTTTTCAGGGAGAAACGATGGAGTTTCCTCGTGATGTTGGAGATACATTCATACTGCCTGCCGGATGGATTATTGATATTGACGCTCCGGGAACGGTTAATGGCATCGGGCGGGGAACCGACCGCACCCGGACTATACCAGCTACAAGCGATGGCGTTGTTGCCAATCGCTTCGATCTAAATGCTATCCGTCTAAATGATCGTACTGTTCAGGTGCGAGGGCAAGTGACAGCGCGTGGAGGGTATGATTTCAGTTCTGGCCCGGATACACTGGTTGATATTGACTTCATTGTTCACGCAATACAGTCAGAGGCGACAGGTGTACAGCAAGTAGCGAACCCAAATCAAATGCTTGTAACAAAGCGCGGGCTGAGTGTATGTTACCGCACAATAGACGGTTGTCCTGAAGTCTTCGAACCACCGAACTTCGCAAATGTGTTTGACTCAATGGATACACCCCGTTGGTTTGACACAGCAATGCGTCCCGGTACATTTGATAGTTTGCGTTCATCTTTGATTGAAGGAACCGCTTTTGAACGCGGTGAAGAAGGTCGCCCGTTTGTGGAAACAAATTACTTTAGCCGTCGTATTGCGGATAAAATACCGCAGGAGATTGCATTTATCTCTGTTTCACAAGCAATTGACCTTAAGCAATATGGTGAACAAGCAGTCAATTTACTGGCAAATGCCAACATCAAACAGGTATTGTCTATAGATTCCAAGCGTGCGGCCAGTCACGCTGGACTTAAATCTGATGCAATGTTAAAAATCCGTAATGAGCTATTGGTCTATATCGAAAAACGACTAAGTGGCGACGATAAAGGATATAATGACAGGGTAGGGATGAAAACATCCTCATGATGCAAGGCAATGATTAAAGAGCCGGACATAAAGAACCTCGAAACGCTAGGACATGGCATTAGCCACGATCGACTATTGCAAAGCTAATGTACGCTTGTTTTGAGGTCATCCCTCCAAACAATCCGCTGAGCTACTCCACGATTTGCAAATCAAGCGCACAAGCGCATCATCCCGCGTTATGTGCGCTTGCAAGCCAAGAGCGTCTATGAAACTTTGACTGAATACCGTGTTTATAATGCTTTTGTCACACCGGATGCGCTGGTCTTCCCAACTGTACGATCGGAAAAGGGCGGACTTATGCGTCTCAAATCATGGTTCGAAATAGTTTCTTACAAGGTTTTAGAGTTTGGGAGACATGATTTTATAGCATTGATCGGTTATGCGCGGTTAGAGCACTGACAAATACGCCCGGTGCATACTTGTAAATTATAGGTCGAGACAGTAGAGGATTATATATGTTTGGCCTTGGCCTGGTTTTTGAGTATGCCATAGTCATTTTTATTTTTGTTATTGCGTGGTCACAAGTCAATATTGGATTGATTGTTTTTATACGTGTTGCTAATCAGCTTGAGCAATTGCATTTAGAAATGCTAAAAACTCAAACAAACCTTGTATTTAATTTGTTATATAATCTGTGGGCCAGAGACGAAGATGACAATAGTAATTTTGTGAAAACTGTAATTAAAGCAGACTCATATATATCAACATGGGTTGTCTGCGTTATAGGATTGTTCTTGTCATTATTGCCTGTGGCTTCTATTTTAAGAAATTTCAGGACGGCTGTTAGGCGAGAAGCAGATGTTGAAGCCTTTTTATGGATAGTTGTGTTTTTAATTATTCTAATCATAGCATTTAGAAGTACCAGTCCTATCTACCAGATGTGGAAAAAAACTTGTTAATTTGCGGAGATCGAATATCTTTGCCGATGCACCGGGCAGAGCGTCAACGGCTTATCATGTCTTACAGACCATCCAAAAACTGCTTTGCCTGCGTTTGTACCTCGCGTCTCTCGGCATCATCCAGGTGGCGCAAACCCAATACATTTGGCCCCATACGTGGGTTTGCCCGCAATGTCACCTCGTGGGAAATCAAGAAGTTCCAATATAGGAAGTTGAATGGGCAGGCATCCTCACCCGTGCGCTGAGTGTGTTTGAAGCGGCATCCCTTGCAATAATCACTCATCTTGTTGATGTAATTCGCAGACGCAATATATGGCTTTGTGGCAATCTTCCCACCATCAGCATATAATCCCATACCAATCACATTCGGTTGCATCACCCAATCGTAGGCATCGATATAAAACGACATAAACCATTCCAGAACGGCCTGTGGATTGATGCCCGCCAGCAAACAAAAGTTAGAGACAATCATCAACCGCTCAATGTGATGTGTATAGCCATCGGCTTTCACGCGTTCCACCACATGACGAATGCAGTTCATATCTGTTTTGCCATCCCAGAACATCGACGGCATAGGACGTTGCGCCGCCCAGAAGTTTGCTACCGCCATCTGTGGCATGTGCCGCCAATATTGGTTATACATATATTCCCGCCAGCCTAAAACCTGGCGCACAAATCCCTCTACCGAGTTAATCGGCGCGTCATTTTCCCGGTAGGCGGATTCTGCCGCGCGGATTACCTGTATGGAAGTGAGCAGACCAATATTGATATAAGGGGAAAGTACGGAGTGAAATAACCGACTACTGCGGCTTGTCATGGCATCTTCATATGGGCCGAAGTCATTCAGCATGACGGTAATAAACTGCTCCAGAGCCGCCTGTGCGTGTGCGTGCGTCACCGCATATGCGAAACCGGCTACATTGCCCACACCCCCGCCTGCCGCTTCCACTTCGTCAATCACCCCCTGCGTAATCGCATCTGGCGGAAAGCGCAGTGGTTCGGGTATTTCAACATCTTTCGGCAGTGGTTTACGGTTCAGTTTATCGTAGTTCCATTCACCACCCTCTGGTTCACCTTTCGCATCTACCAACACATCAAAGTGCTGGCGCATCTGGCGGTAGAATGCCTCCATAACATGCTGTTTTTTCGGATTGAATTGCTCGACAAGAAATTGCGTATTTGGTAGCACTTCCAAATTTTCCAATGCTTGTTGCACTTGCCGGGCATGATATTCACTTGCCGCCATCGTCAGTATAGCGACAGGTTGCCGTGCGTTGATATGCTGGCGGATGCCTGAAGCCATGCTGTCGGCATGGATGTAGTCAACCGTATACCCTTGCTCTCGCAGGTGCGCCGCATAATGTCGCATAGCACTGATGATGAGAATGCGCTTATGGTAGTGATAGGGTAAGCGCATGATTCGCTTCGCGCTCTCGATTATCACGATATATATCTGAGCTGTATCTACCCGCTTTTCCGCTTCAGCAATAGCTGGATGATCGATAAGAAGCTGATCTCCCAGTATCCAAACACTTAAGTTTCCCATGTGTCATCCACCTTCGGCTTACACTTTTCTACAGCATACACAAACTGTTCATGAAAACTGCAACTCTTATCAAAAATCGTGACTATCCAGTCCCTACCAACCTGACACTGAATAGCTGATCTAGATTTAGGAGTTTAAGTCATCGGCCAAGTCAGATAATTTAAGGTTACAAAAGCTGAATTACTGACAATTGAGCCGATGAACAACTTCCAACTGTATGGTAAATGGTATCAGTGGGTACACCCGAAATAAAAGGTGAGATAATTCGCGCGGTGGGTCGCAAGCGGGATTTTGGGCACTTGAGCCGGAGGCAACCCGCAGAGAAGGGCTATCGGGTAGGGGAAAAGGCGTGCAGAGGGGTAGAATACCCCGAAATTTGGTCGGAATGCAATACTAAATCGGCATCAGGAGCAACTCTCTGACGCGCAAGGGGCGGTGAAGCACGCCCGCCGCCATCGCGGGCGTTCGCTTTCGGTAGCGTCCGTGCTTCAGAGGGATACTCAAGCTCTGGTGTGGTCGGCAGAAATGGTAGTAAACTCGTCCGAGCTGAAGATGACGGGTGAGGGTAAGGGGCGAATCGGCAATCGACCATGTGCGGCGCGATAGGGGTGCGACAAGCTCGCGGAGGGTGAGGTTGAGGCGTTCGACGAAAGCGGTTTCGACAAGGCCAGAGAAGCCCAATGCCTGAAGGGCG
>DAIMZF010000194.1:1597-5258 GCA_036734085.1 Aggregatilineales bacterium | reverse complement strand
ATAACCGCCAGCCCCCCACCTGCACGCCAGTCCTTGCGTACCATCAGCACCAGGCCAGCCAACCCCGCCACAATCGCCCAGGCTGGCAGTTCTCCGGTTAATATCGTCCATACGTGCCGCAATCGGGATACAAAATCATCTGTTGGTATCGTGAATGCACCAAACGTCCCCAAACCATCCTGTGATGTCCCCAATATCAGATTCGTGACTGTTTGCGCGCTAAAGCCAGCCGGAACCCACGACAGCCGGATGGAATGCACCACAAAAGGGTCAAGTGCGCGGATATACAGGTATGCGTAACTTAATAAAGGCACTATGCCCAACATGACCAGAATAAGCCACTGGCGCGCACGCAGACGGAACAGCGCCCGTGTGCCAAGCACAGCAAACAACACACCCGGAAGCAACAAGACCACCGTCCGATGATTGGCAATTCCTAACCCTGTCAAAAACGCGATGCCGCATAAAGGCAAAAATAGCTTCGGATGTCGTACATGGGCTAAGGTCAGACCAATGATGCCGATGATGATGATGGCGTTAAGCGCCTGCACTTCTGTAATGGTGCTGATGTGCCAGAAGTTATTCGTCACAATAAGCAACACAGCACCCATCAACGCCACAAGCGGGTTCAGCCAACGAGCAAATAACAGGAAGAACAATGCACAGGCCAGCGCCCCCGCTACGCTGGAAGAATACGTTATCCATGTATAAGGATTACCCCCCAGCCAATCCCCCACTTGCCCGAACATATACCCCACCATCGTAAAAATCGGATAGCCCGTACTATGGGCAATCCCTAATCGGTAGGCCGCACGTTGCAACTCTGCGGAATCCCCCGTAACGCCGCTTGTGGGTATCAGCCCAGGGATCGCGGTTTGCACATACAAAAACAGCGCCATGATAAAGACACCAACGGCCAACAGCAGGTTTCGCTTTGTTATCATGTCGCATTTTCCATAGGGTATCTTGAATCATAAGAGGTCAAATTATCGTACACGCGGGGGAAAATCACAAGACAGGTAGCGGCACGATAGTTCGTGCCACCCAGCCAGAATACCCCCCACTTGTCCTAGCCATAAATCGTTCCTCAGCACCATGTTAGCCCGTCTGCCCCATGTTACAGTAAGGTCACTCCTATTTACTTTCGGGAGCAGTCCAGCACAAACATAACGGTAACAACGCTGGATTGCTCTCGGGGTAAATATAACAAACGCAAATTGTGGAAAGAGCTAAAAAATGACAGACAGCACAGATAGAAACGAAGCATTAAACAAACTCAGTAACCTTGTTAATGACATCAAAATAGGCATGTTGGTCACCGTCACCGACGACGGTCAATTCCACAGCCGCCCGATGATAACACAGGCTTATCATGTGGATGGCAACTTGTGGTTCTTTGCCAAACGCTTGTCCGATACAGTGCATGAAATCGAGCAAAACCCCACCGTCAATGTCTCTTACTCCGGCGGGGATAATTATGTATCCATCGCGGGCAAAGCCAGCCTTGTCTTTGACGTAGAGAAGAAGAAAGAACTATGGGAAGACTCCCTAAAAATCTGGTTTGAAGAAGGCCCGGAATCTCCCGATGTTGCGTTGGTTCATGTGCAGGCCATCTCCGCCCAATATTGGGATACCCCCTCAACCATGTTTGGTAAAGCGGTAGGCAGGGTCAAAGTGATGCTCACGGGCGATAAAGACGCCATCGGCGATAGTGACCGCGTTCAATTCTAGTATTTATTTTAGTATTTGAGGAACAGTACCCTGATGCAAAATCAACCTAAGCCACCTTTCCCCAAGCAAGAACACGAAAGACCCGGCATCGAGTCGGAGATTGACCCGCGTCCACGTTATAAAGCGCCTTTGTATCGTGGGTCAGATAAGCTGGAAGGCAAGACGGCGCTCATCACAGGCGGTGATTCTGGCATTGGTCGCGCTGTGGCCGTGCTGTATGCCCGCGAAGGTGCGGATGTCGCGCTGATCTATCTGCCCGTAGAGCAAAGTGACGCGGAAGAAACACAGCAAGCGGTTGAAGCGGAAGGGCGGAACGCCTTACTTATTCCCGGCGATGTGCGCGACTTTGAGTTCTGCCAGCAAGCGGTGGAAAAAACAATTCAACGCTTCGGTCAATTGGATATTCTGGTGAACAATGCCGCCTATCAAAACACCGTTGAGGATTTTGAAGAACTCTCTTTGGAACAATGGGACATCACCTTCAAGACCAATATTTACGGCTACTTCTACATGGTCAAGGCCGCTATGCCCCATCTGAAGGAAGGCAGTGTCATCATCAATACCGGGTCAATCACCGGCCTGGAAGGTAGCGCACGCCTGATTGATTATTCTTCTACCAAAGGCGCGAACCATGCGTTTACAAAGGCGTTGGCTCAGCAATTGGTCAAGAAGGGCATCCGCGTGAATTGTGTCTCGCCCGGCCCGGTATGGACACCGCTCAACCCGGCGGACAGAGAGCCGGAGCAAGTGGCGGAATTCGGCATGGATCAGCCTATGGGACGCCCCGCACAGCCGGAGGAAGTCGCGCCTGCTTACGTGTTTTTCGCGTCACAGGCGGATTCCAGCTACATCACGGGCGAAGTATTAACCCTACTCGGCGGAGAAACCCGCGCCGGGTAGAAGACTGCGCCCCGCAGTCACTCTATCGCCTTACATCAGTGCGCGGCGTCCAGTGCGGTTTGTGCAATCAGCCCATAAGCACTAGACCATGCTTCGCGTACATCGTTCGTGAAGGCCGCGCCGAAGGCATCTTCCAACGCCCACAACAACGCCGCGCCCACGCTGTCCCAGTGGTCGGCGGTGACGCCATACGTCACATGACGCTTGCCTAAGTTCTGGATGGCCGGGACGATGCGCGGCAGGTCATCCAATGTGCTGACGACAACACTCAAGGTCTGCAAGAGCTTCAGGCGTTGTTCGCTCATATCCCCCTGGAAAAGCGGCTCGGTCGTCGGGTCAATCTCAAACAGTCGCGCATAAAAGCGTTTGGCTAACAAATCTGTGTCTTCCACCTGACGGAATGTTGTTTGAACGATTAATCGTTGTGCGTCGGTTAGGCTCATCGTGTACTTGTCTCCTGTAGGTTGGCTTTTAATTATCAGGTTGCGGATATTATCCTCCAAGATTATATCACCATCATACAGGGCGATGCAAGGTCACAAAAGGTCACAATTGTTTAAACGCCGCCTTTAAGTACCTCTGCGGCGCATCACCCTAAGCCCACAAAGATGAATAAGCCCAACGCCCACCATCCCGTTAGGGCACGCGCAAAATCTTCTCCATCGCCTTGCCCTTTGCCAACTCATCAATTAACTTGTCCATATAACGGATTTCGCGCATCGTGGGTTCTTCGATGTTCTCCACCCGCACCCCACACACCACGCCTTTAATCAACGCCCGCGCCGGATTCAGTTGGGGCGCTTCTGCCAGAAAAGTCTCAAAATCTGTCTGGTTTTCCAGATGTGCCTCTAACGCTTCCTGACTATATCCCGTCATCCAACGGATGATTTCATCGACTTCTGTTTTTGTGCGCCCTTTTCTTTCCGCTTTAGTGACATAATGCGGATAAACGCTTGCGAAGCTCATCGTATAGATTCGATGCTTGGTCATGTCACAATACCTCCCTGCTGTTATCATTGCCTTTATTCTA
>DAIMZF010000194.1:0-1497 GCA_036734085.1 Aggregatilineales bacterium | reverse complement strand
TACAACTATCACTTGCAAGAGAATCGAAAACTGTGGGACAGCTACATCACCGCGCTGTCGCAGGATCAATTCACCCAGCCCGCCGCGTATTCTGTCGGCTCTGTGCGCGACCATGTGGTTCACATGATGGAAGTCGATGATATATGGTTTAGTGAGCTAATGGGCTTAACAGACCCCGCCGTGCCCTTCGTGGAAGACAGCACCGACCGCGCCACCATTCGCCGCCAGTGGGATGCAGTCGAGCAGATGATGCGCGATTATCTGGCAGGTCTGCGCGATGAGATGTTATTCACCACGCCCATCATCTTAGAAGAAGACAAAGACCTGATTGTGTGGCAGGTCTTATTGCATGTGGTCAATCACGGCACAGACCACCGCGCCCAACTGCTCCGCCTGCTGAATGATTTAGGCGTCAAAACCGGCCCGCAGGATTACATTTTCCACGTCTACGACAATCTGTAGGGGCACGATACATCGTGCCCCACATCGTGCCCGCCGTGTTTTTTACACCTTCAACACCCCCCGGAAGCCCCGCGCCGCATAGTAAGAGTCCGCCCCGTTGTGATAGACGAACACCCTGCCATAGCGGTAATCCCCGAAGATTGCCCCGCCACGCTCACGGATGTCCGCAGGCGTTTTCACCCAGCTAGACGTTTTTGTATCGAAGTTCCCCAGCGTTTGCAACTCGCGGTACTGTGCTTCCGTCAAAATCTCAATGCCCATAGCCGTTGCCACGTCCACAGCACTATCTTTCGGCTTATTCGCTTTCCTTGCTTCCAGTGCCGCGCCATCATAACACAGGCTTCTGCGCTCTTTCGGGCTTTCTGCCGAACAATCATAGAAGACAAATTCGTCGCGTTCCGCGTCATGCCCGACGACATCCGGTTCACCGCCGCTTTTTTCCATTTCATGCAAAGACCACAGCTTATCAGGATGCGCCTCTAATTTCGCCTGCACGGTCGCCCATTCCAGCCCGGCATGGCGCTTCATATTGGCCTCAAAACGGACTTTTAAGGTGTTCAGCAACGCTTCACGTTCTTCTGTTGTCAACGCCATAACGGGATCCTTTCGAGTGTCAAATCAAAACGAATGTTCTACTCAAGAGTACCGGAACTTACCCCGTTAAGTCAAGCCATCACCTGATGAACACCCCGCGCAAACGCCATCACGTCTCAACCGTGTAATTCAAGCCGAGTTCATCGCCCGGCAACCCCCGAATCCCCCAATGATGGCGCGGCGTCTCAAAAATGGTGATTTCCACATCATGCGGGCGGATGTTCACCTCATCCCTGATGCGCTCGAACAACAGCGTAATCAGCTTCTTTTTAGCCGCCACCGACCGCCCCTCAAACATGGAAATTTCAATCACAAGATATTGCTCAGACCGATCATCAGGATAGATGAAATCACGCTCCTCCAGCCCGATAAAACGGTGGAAGCGTTTTTCCGGCGGCAACTGTAACGCCTCAACCACACAACGGTGGATGACATCCGACA
>DAIMZF010000193.1:0-5292 GCA_036734085.1 Aggregatilineales bacterium | reverse complement strand
CGACATCGACATCATGACCGAACTCAGTATTCAATCCCTGCGGGCGAATGGTGTGGCCGATGGCCTCGATTTAGAGGCACAGAAACGCGCCGCCATCGCCAAATGCTACCGCCGCATCGAAGCGGCACGCCATCTGTATGAGGATGGTGATTTATCGCGTGAAGAATATCTGCGGAGAAAGGAAGCCAATGAAAGAGAGATAGCACATTGGGAATCGCGCACGACGCAAACGGAAAAAGTCGCGCTCGAATTGACCTTGTGTTTGGAAGCGATTGACAGGATCAATCAGCTGTGGGACATCAGTGACGATGAGGATAAACAGGGCATGGTTCGCAACCTGTTCAGCTATGTGGTCTACAATCTGGATACACAACGGATTGTCGATTTCCGGCTGAAACCGTGGGCGGATAGGTTCATCACGCTCCGAGCGGCGTTGTATGATAGCGCCGACGAGGGAAACAAAAACTCCCCATCAGAGGATGAGGAGGAGGGTAAAGCTGTGACCCCAACGGGACTCGAACCCGTGTTTTCGCCTTGAAAGGGCGACGTCCTAGACCGCTAGACGATGGGGCCTCAAACAACGCTTGCAGTGTATCAACCCTCTAAAAAAAAGTCAACATACAATCGTCCCCAGTTTTTTACTGACTCTGCTCCCTCGCAAAATAATAAATCCATAAGTGGCACATACTCATAATATATCTTTGTGATAAAATTAACCAAATCACCGTTAGATTATTGATTTGTAACGAGGGCAATATGCTGAAAGAACAACAAGAAACTGTGTTAAATGGGTTTGACTTCTTTAATCTTGAAGAAAAATTAAACGCAAAACAATTAGACTTACGCAATAAAATCCGCGACTTTAACGAGAATGAAGTCTTCCCAAACATCAACCCTTATTGGGATAAAGCAGAATTCCCATGGGACATCGCTATGAAAATAAAAGATTTGGGTATTGTGGGTGGTTCTATCCCAGAATACGGCTCACCCGGTCTTGACCCGCTTTCGGTGGGTGTTGTGAGCTATGAGATGGCGCGTGGCGATGGTGGATTATGCACATTTTACGGTGTACAGACTGGCCTTGCCATGACCTCTATCTATGGGCTTGGCTCCGATGAGCAAAAACAACGCTGGTTGCCAGAGATGGTCACGCTGGATAAAATCGGTGCATTTGGCTTGACAGAACCCAACGTTGGCTCTAACGCCGGAAGCGTAGAGACCACAGCACGCCGTGATGGTAACAGCTATATTCTTAACGGCGCAAAACGCTGGATTGGTAACGCCAGCATTGCAGATGTTCTGGTGGTATGGGCACGGGAAGAAGAAACTGGGCAGTTCGTCGGTTTTGTCATTGAAAACCCCAACCAAACCGAAGGCATGGACATACAGGACATTCAAGGCAAAATTGGTAAGCGTACCGTGTTAAACGGCGACATCCGCATTACCAATGTGCGTGTTCCGGCGGAAAATCGCCTCGCCAATGTAAAGTCTTTCCGGGATGTGACAAATGTGCTTTCCGGCGGACGCTATGGTGTGGCATGGGAAGCGGCGGGCGTGGCCTCAGCCTGTTTTGAAGTCGCCCTGAAGTACGCTCTGCAACGTGAGCAGTTCGGCAAGCCAATTGCCAGCTTCCAACTGATTCAGCAAAAATTGGTGGAGATGGCGACAGAAGTCACCCAGATGCAACTCGTATGTTACCGCATGGCAGAGCTACAAGAGCGTGGACAGTTGCATGAAGGCATGTCTTCCATGGCGAAGTTTAATAACGCTCGTCGTGCCCGGCAGGTCGCTTTGACAGCGCGCGAAGTGCTGGGCGGCAATGGCATTTTGACCGAGAACCACATTGCCCGTTGGCTGACTGATGCGGAGATCATTTACACCTACGAAGGCACAAACGAAATTAACCAGTTAATCGTCGGGCGAGCGCTGACAGGCATTAATGCGATCGTATAGCATTAAACGGGGAACGAGGGGCGCGGGGTATACTGCGCCCTTTTTTAACTCATCACTTCATCTAATATCGTGCGAACCTTAGCCACAAGATCATGATGTAATATAGGCTTTGGGAGATAGTCGTTGGCCCCTGCCGCCATGCCTTCCATGACGCTTTGCGCGTCACCCCGTGCAGAAAGAATCAGAATTGGTGTTTCTTGTGTTTCTTCACGGTCGCGGATGACACGACATAACTCAATACCGTTCATACCGGGCATCATCACATCCAAGATAATCATATCTGGCGTATTCTGGTCAAGCACAGCCAATGCTGATGTTGCATCCTTCGCCTTAAGAACACTAAATCCGCCTCTATCTAACATAATTCCGATGAGCGTCAATGCGCCTATCTCATCATCTACGACGAGAATGTGCTTTTTCATGGTTGCCATTATCCTTCCCATTTAGGCGGGTGCTTGCACCTATATGTTGAGTTTACCATCGTTATTTATTTAGGCGCAACTATTCTTATGATAAACCGACTATTGCCCCGATAAATACACAGCGTTATGCTTAAAGCCTGTATTTTGCTAGATACATTATGGAGTATAACACCTTGTTACGTGTGATTGCACTATGCTTTGCGTTAATTCTTTTTAATGTAGTGGCCGCACAAGATAACGGCGACTACACCATCCCAACCCCACCCAACGATGTGAACCTTGATTTGGTCATCGGGCGAGTGGGCCAGGAAGTACTCACACTCGGTGAGTTTAGCGCCCGTTTGCGTTACGAACGTCTGCGCTATTATGTAGCACTACTGAGTTTGGTTGAACAAATGGGCGAAGAAGCATTGAACATCCAAGACCCCACCAACCAATTCGCCGCCCCTATCGAGGATTTGCTGATAGCCCTCACCGATGATGACCAGTTCCCTGCCTTGATTTACGATACGTTGATGGTAGAACTGCTCTATCGTCAAGAGGCAGAACAGCGCAATATTGAAGTTGATAGTTGCGAGCTTGAACAATTGTGGGCATTACGGTTAGGTATTCAAGACCCGTCTTTTAACTGCGAGGCATTGCCAGAAGGCTTTGAAGACCTGCGGACTCAGTATTACGCCGAAGCCGTCACCTACGCCGGGCTGACAAATGAACAAGTGGATGAGAGTATTTTAGCAGTGGCACAATACCAAGCAGTCGTTGATGCGCTCCGGCTGGAAACCCCGATTGACTTACTTCCGGCACGGCGTTCACGCCATATCCGTGTAGAGACCGAAGAACAAGCGCAGGCCATATACGACCAATTGCAGGACGGCGCAACTTTTGAAGAACTGCTGGCGCAGTTTACGCTGGATGTCGGCGCGGTAGGCAATCGGGGAGAACTCGGCCTCATCGGGCGTGGAGACACCGTGCCGGAATTTGAAGAAGCGGCCTTTGATGCGGAAGTAGGCACTATCGCCGGGCCAGCAGAAACGACATTTGGTTATCATGTTATCCGTGTGAATAGCCGCCTGCCTGTTGCCGTTGCCCAGCAGATTGTGGTGAGCAGTGAACGTGATGCACAACAAATTAGCGAGTTGCTGGATAGTGGCGCAAGTTTTGCGGATTTAGCCCAGCGTTTTTCCATTGATACCGCCACCAGTACACGCGGGGGTAATTTAGGCGCATTCACCCCCGATCGTTTACTTCCTGAGCTGAGTGAAGTCATATTCGGCACAGCCAGTGTCGGCCTATTAGAGCCTATACAGACGGATTTAGGCTATCACATCATTGAAGTAGTGGATTATGACCCCGCCGGTTTGGTAGATGTCGCTCACATCCTGCTAGCTACCGAAGCGGAAGCGCAGGAAGTGATTGAACTTATCAACGATGGCGCGGACTTCAACGAAATTGCGGAAGCACGATCCATTGACCCATCCGCCGCCGGGACACGCGGTGATACATTGACAATCTTTACAGGCGGTGAACAAAGCGGATTGTATGTGTTTGAAGAAACTGGCCTGCCCATTGACCGTGCGGTGTTCGCGGAAGGCGTGCAGGAGGGTGATGTATTAGCGCCAGTTCAGGTTGGTCAGTTCTGGCTTGTGCTTAAGGTGGATGAAATCAGCGAGCGCCTGCCCCAATCAGATAGCGTAGAGCTTGCCCGGCGTTTTTACCTGCAGGATTGGGAAGCAGAACAATATGCTACCGGGCGTGTGCAAGAGACAACCTTATGGCGACGCTATGCTCCGTTTGATTTACTGCCATCAGAGTATGATGTGCGACTCGCGCAGTTAGACGAAGAAGCGCAAAGAATCCGTGCAGAATTCCTGAGCAGTACACGGTCTAACGACCTGATTAACATTCTGGCGGAAACAAGGCTGGAACGTGCCGAGACTGAATAAAAATTAACGTATGAGACATCCACAACAGCCGGGACAGTGTAAAATCCCGGCTGTTGGCACATTGATATATGTTTTTGGCACATCTCTATTTGCTTTCGCTGGATAATAACTTTATCATTAAGGTAGGGTCTTGATATTGTTTGCATGTGTCGGTGAAAGGTCAGAACATTGTCTACGTGGATGGTCGTTGAAGATGAACCAGATATTTACGAAGTCTTGCTCGCCATGTTTGGCATCTGGGGCATTGAGGGTGTTGCGTTTGTAGATGGTGAAGAAGCTATCGCATGGATTAATGATGTTGATAACGAACGCTTTCAGGGTGAATTGCCGGAGCTAGCCTTATTGGACATCCGCCTGCCGGGAGAAATTAACGGCCCTGCTGTGGGGGAGCGACTGCGTAAAAGCCCAACCCTGCAAGACATAGCCATTGTGCTGACGACTGCCTATAAGCTGACGCCGGAAGAAGAAAAGCAGATTAAAGCACAAGCAGGTGCGGACAAGCTTATTTATAAACCTCTGCCGAAGTTTGCGGAATTACAAAAGCTATTGGAAGACACAATCTCCAAGCGCCGCGCACAGCAAACACAGATAGAACCAACCCAGACCCCAGAAGAGAAGGCATAATATGCGGAGTATTATCCCGTCACACATCATCGCACGGCGCACGATTAGCTTGTTTCAAATTGCGTTTGTGCTTATTTCATTTGGTATTTTTTTAGGCATTTTGGGCCTGGCATTGTTTATCACCGCTAATGACGATACAGATGTTGTATTTAGTTTTATTCAGATGGCGGCGCTATTTGGTGGCGTTTTTGTCGGCCTGGTTGGTGTTGGTTTCGCCATCCGTGCGGCCACCATCAAGCCAGATAACTCACTGGCAATCGCTGTAGGGCGTCATCTGGAAGGCTTCTTTGATGATAGTTTTGTGTACATCCGCAACTTAAGCAAACGGCGCTTGGGCTATATTGACGCCG
>DAIMZF010000192.1:0-5378 GCA_036734085.1 Aggregatilineales bacterium | reverse complement strand
GCCTGGCCGACGTTATCATCGGTGGTTGCAACAACATCAGCAGAGACATCCGATTCCAGATAGGCGGCCTGTGCCCTGCCGGGTACGATGTCCGCCACTGCGACGACTTCCACGCCATCCATCCGTTCTATCTGGCTGATGAGACCTGTTCCCATCTGGCCTGCACCCACCAGACCAACGCGGATAGCGCCGTGTGTTTTTTCTCGTTCCTGTAACCTCTCACGTAGGCTAAGCATAAGGATTATGTGCCTTCACTAATACGTATTATGGTTCCAACCGTAATATGCGGCATGGGCTTTGCTTCCAGGCAAACATCACCGGGCATTTCTACCTCATGATGCCCATTAAACTTGAGCGACAGATGACCCAGATCGGCCAGATTGCCATTCGCCACCGGGCCAATCGCCAGTACCTTAAACGCCTCTGTGCCGATTTCTACTGTATCTCCTGCGACCACCTCAGCAGAAAGTTCCACCCCATCATGCAGGATTGCGAACTCGCGCAATTCATCCGGTGCGGACATATTGAACAAAACGGCGATGCCTTCATTAAGAAACTCTGTTGCTAACGGGCCAATGAATTTAACTTGTGCTTGATATTTCATAATCATTCTGCGTGGCATATGAGCCACCCGCATTTTTATGGATTTAACGGGTGGCTGTTGTGACACGTTTTTAGTCCTCAACTAAAGTAATTTGATCGTTACCGACACCCGATACAAAAAGGTTTTCTTTGATAAAGCGGAATAACGGGCCGGAAGGCCGTGTCGCGTAGATGTCCACAGTCAGCACGCCCTTCATGGGATACACACCCACACGGGCAGTCCCGCCGCAATCAATCACCGCGACGGCGATTTGGTCAAACCCTGCTTTGGATTTAAACCCATCAAACGGGATGCCGCCCGTTAAATCCGCGATGTATTGGGCAATCGGGTGGATGCCCCCACCCGTCACACAATAGATTAAATCTCTGCCTGGCTTCGGCTCTACGACCAGAGGACCGCCCCAACCGCGCTTACCTGCTACAATTTTTACCTTACGATAGACTTTTTCTTCAGACATTCTAATTTCCTTAAAACTGGCTCACTATTCACAAATCACTCTGTTCGCGTGCCGGATTTTGGTATGGCTTACTGCTGGTCTTAGGATGAATACAATCCGGCGCTGGCAACCAACGCAATCACGACTGCAATCGGCCCGGTCACAAGGCGGGAGAACAAGACGGCGGGTACGCCGACTTCTACGGTTTCCGGCTCTGCTTCCCCTAACGCCAACCCCACCGGGATGAAGTCGCACCCGACCTGCGGATTAATGGCAAACAGCGCGGGGAGTGCGAACTGCGGGTCAATGTTGCCACGTCCGATTTCCACGCCCAACAACGTACCAATCACCTGGGCGATAACCGCGCCTGGCCCCAGCAACGGGGAAAGCACGGGAAGCGCAATGATGATGGACAGGATAATCAAGCCGACGGGGTTTTCCGCCAATGGCTTAAGCACTTCTGCTAAGGCGTCGCCGATACCGGTCTCCAGGATGATACCGATAATGAGCGAAATAAACGCCATAAATGGCAAGATATTGGTGATAACCTGGTCAACAGACTCGCGGCCTGCGGAATAAAGCGCACCGACAATACCGCCAACGCCGCGACCAATGGTTACAAGTAAGGAATTCACTGCTTGCATGATCTATTTCTCGCTTTCTTTGTCGTGTCCGGTCACTTTAAGATTCTTCGGTCGCTGTTTCTTTAGGCCACATAATCGCTGTAATCCATTCCGTGAGGATGCCACGAATGAGGATGACGACCAGACCGACCAGCGCATAACGAATCGCTAAGTCACCCAAGCCAAAGCCCAGTTGTGTGATGCCAAACGCAATACCGCTCCACACGAAGATTTCACCGGGATTAATGTGTGGGAACAGGCCAAGCGGTGGATGCACATACGAAACAGCAGAGTCATAGAAAGCGGGTTTATATTTTTCCGGTAACAGACGCCCCATTGTGTATGCCATGGGGTTTGTGAGGAAGAAAACCGACAAGAACGGGAAAAGCATATAACGAACAGGATAATAGATGATGCCCTCGCGTGCCGCCCATTCACCCACTTTTTCCACCCGTTCCGGGCCAATGAGTGCGATGAGCGCGTTAACCGCCGTCATCAGGACGATGAGCAAAGGCACAATGCCAATAACCAGGCTGGCGAAAACTTCGCCACCACGTTGGAACAAACCGATAAAATCTTCCGCAAGTTGGGCTAACCAGCCTTCTTCTTCCGGAACAGTGGATTGCGGCTCTGGCACAACATCCACTTCCGCCAGCACTTCCGACGCGGTATCGTCTACCGCATCGCCATTGTCATCTTCCTGGGCGAATACCACCCCCACCAGGAAGAATGCCGCCATACTTAAAACCATAGCAATAGATGTAAATTTTAAAAGCGTTTTCATCAAAGTATCTCCTACAGCATAGTGTTAAATATAATTTCGCAGGATGCTGTGTGTAGCATCAAGCAGTCACGCTGTAAAACCCCACAACTATTTTGTTCTTAAAAATCAATAGCCTCCTCCTTGCGTTATATTGCATCATAGGATGTTATCGCGGGTGTTATCATCCATAGGATGAACCGCGTTAATCCACAATTTCAGGTGGCGCTTTGCGCTATCTCGCCGGGCTGTAATTCTTCTTCCTCTGCGGCTTGCAGGGCGGCCAGTTCTTCCGGGCTTGGCCCATCTAGCGCCCGGCGCAAATCTGCGGCGGCGTTTTGCATCGCCAATACCACTTTTTCGGGGGCTTCTATCCGCACACGGCCATCCAGCAGGTCATCCAGCAAGTGACCTACCCCGCCCCCGCCCTTAATTTTCTTAAGCCCGGCAAACACCGTCCACCCGCTTAGTTTTTCCGCATGGGTGATGATGCGGGTGTCCGGGTCGATGACCAGCACAGCATAAGCGCGGCCTTTGTATTGCCCGCCAGCGACGCCAACGGCCAACATGCCTGTTTTACGCAGTAGCCGCACACGGCCATAAAATCGTTTCATCTGCTGATAGGTTAAAAAGAGTTGTAATAACCACATCAGCCCCAGAAGTATAAAAATAGTAACGGCAGTACTCCCAAAGAACATGATCTACTCCGCAAAATTTCGTTGGATTAAATCACGCAGGGCGTTTAATACATCTGTTGATTGTGCGCCGTTCGCTTCTATGCGGATGTCGTGGCCGCTTTGTACGGTAAGGAGCATGAGCTTTACGGCGCTTTCGCCGCGTGCCGGGCCTTTATCCAGCGTCTTGTTCCACACAGTTACTTGTGCGTCAAACTGCTTGACCATCTTTACAAATTGCGCCAGAGGCCGGGCATGTAGCCCTGCTTCGTTTTGAACAGTAATTTCTAAAACTTCAGTCATTTTAAAAATATCCTTTAATTATTTTGTCAGAGCAAGTTGTTCTCGATGTAACCTCAAGACATCGGATGCTGTTATGTCGTCTGTAATTAACACATCTAAGTAGCCGCCACGTAATGCCCCCAAAATGGGCTTCGTCTTGGTGCGCCCACCGGCCATGCCGATGACGCATCCCTGACTTGTGGCTAATTCCTGCAATTGAATCCCGACAACGCGCTGATTAATTTCGCTGTTTAAGATGTTGCCGTTGATGTCAAAAAATGTGCCGCAGATGTTGCCCACGCCGCCTTCAGCTTCGATAGCGTGTAACTCGTCTTCCGTGATGAAGCCAGTACGAAGCAGGCTGGAGTCGCTGGGGACTGTCGTGCCTACCCCTACCAGAATAAGGTCAGATTGCCGCGCAATCTTCAGGGTTTCGCTCACGCTCCGGTCTTCCAGGAATGTGCGCTTGCTGGCTTCGCTATCTGCAATTAATGGCGCGTTGAGGGGGTAACATCTGGCGCGGAACATGCCGCCGATTTGGTACACAAAAGCATTGCCGTCTATTTCCGTATCACCGCGCCCGATAGAGCCAATCACCTGTACGATGGTCAAGCCTGGGACGTTGATGGTACGTAAATTCTGGATAAGCTGATGAATGCTGTTGCCCCACGAGATACCGATAATCATATCCTGCGACAGATGGTCAATCAGGTAATTTGCGGCAAGCTCTGTAATGGGTAGGATGGGGTCAAGCCCAGTAGCGGAGGTAATCACAAGGGCGTCTTGCAGGTCAAAGGTACTCAGGAGTTGTTGCTGTAATTTTGTATTGCGGGTTTGGGGATAGTTGATTTTGATTTCAACGACGCCTGTTTCTCGTGCTTCTGTTAACAAGCGTGAGATGGCAGAGCGTGAATAGCCTAGCTCCGCCGCGATGTCTGACTGTGATTTATTTTTGAAGAAATAAAGCTCAGAAACACGAGCCAGTAAGCTTATTCTCTCAAAATCAGCCATGATAAATATTTCTCGATAATAATTTCACGCTATTTTTAAAAGAGAAGTCTTTTGTCCCAATGACCGATAAAGCCTTCTTATGGTTGTTATTCTATCGTGCTTTTCACAAAAGTGCAAACAATTCACATATGTGATTAAATAGCGGGTGTGTCAAACGCAAAACAGAGGCATTTCTGCCCCTGCATCGTGGTCTCATTTTTTGGTGAATAGGCTTTGTAATACTTCGCAGCAGATGCGCTTAATGCACACCCTAGAGGCTATCAGGGCGCGATTTCTTCCGGGTTTTGCGTGCCGTAAGTTTGCTTTTTAATCTGTGGGACGATGACGCGCAGGAGAAACACGCGCAGTACCGCCGCCAACGGAATCGCCGTGACTGCACCCAGCACACCCCCTACTGCGCCGCCTGCTAAAAGGGCGAACATCACAATATAGGGCGGGACGTGCGCTTCCTGGTGCATGATGTTGGGGATAAGTACATTGCCTTCAAAAAACTGTACAGCCAGCACAAACGCCAGCGTGATTAAAGCCGTCGTGGGGGATTGCAGGAGCGCGACCAATAGAATCGGGATTGAGCCAATTAACGGGCCAACAATCGGGAAAATCTCCATCACTCCGGCAAAGAGACCCAAAACGACGGCAAAATTTACACCGATAATCGTCAGGCCGACGGTGGTAATGATGCCGACAATCACAATGTCTATAGACACGCCGCGCACATATCCCCCCGCCGCCGTGAGCATCTCTCCGGCTACCGCCAGCACATGCTCCCGTTGACGTGGCGGGAACAACGACGCGCCAAACTCGCGGATGCGTTTTGCATCAAGCAACAGGTAGATGGAAATAGCAAAGATGACAAAAATATCAAGCGATGCGGAAAAGAGCATCAAGGGCAGGCTGATGATTGCGCCGCTAAATTCACCAATCTGTGCGCCGAGTGTTTCTGTCAGGTTTTGGCCCATTACCTCGTTTTCGTCCAGCCATGCGGTGA